>JAGGXD010000213.1 GCA_021163295.1 Bacteroidales bacterium | reverse complement strand
TGATTTGTGTTCGGTTGTCTCCTTTTATGAATTTCATACTTAAAGATACTAATAATCAGTCTTTTAATCTGGATTTTTATCATAAAGTTATGAACAAGATCAAGAGGTTTTTAGACAGTCTGACGGTGAATATAAGAATAGTAGCCAATTGCGGTAATCAAAACTTTCAATTTACGATGAAGTTGAAGCGGGCTACAACCCTTGAGTTCACTACTAAACCGGCTATTATTTTTATATATTGTTAGCGTTTCGTGCTTTTTAGTTTCCCCAGTTTAGTTATTTAAATTTGTAAAGTAATTGAAATGCAAACCAAGTAGCATTTTTCGCATCGTGATTATTTATGGGTTGAATATCTCCTGGCATGAAATAACCAAAAACAGTTACAATCTGCAATTGTTTTAATACCTGGTAACTGGCAAAGATATCAAACTCATTGCCTAAATGTTGTTTACCTGTTTGCAATTTCATGGTTCCAAGCAATGTAACATCATCCGGCACAGGAACATAAAACCAGTGATAGTTCATTTCAATTTTCATATTTTTAACAGGAAACATATCTAACAAAATTTCATAGTCGTCAATATTTGACCATTTGACGATGTTCATTCTGCCATAGTAACTGTCACGCGAACCATAAGCCGGGTCAAATGTTTTTATCTTATTCCCCACAGTTCCACCAGATGCGTAACTTTCCCTTATAGATAATATGGGTTTAGCCGGTAGAAAATTAAACTGATATCCAAATTTAGCAAGTATACCATAGGCATCTATTGTTTTGTTATTCTCATTCCCAAATTCTTTATTTACGGTAATATCATAAACAAAATGATAAAAATTGTTATTAAATAAACGAATCCCTACCCAATGTCTTGTAAAATTGAGTGTTCTGGCATAATCTGACGATCCTTCATTCTTTAATGCATAAAAAGGTTCAATATCTACAACTTTTTCCCATTCATAATGTGCATATAAACCACCTCCCCAGAATTCTGTTTTGATAAAAGGTATTGAAATTTTTTCCGGATCATGGATTTTAGTTCCACCACCCAAAATGTCAATAAAATTCGAACCGTTTTTATAGGAAATTTTTATCGCATCCCATGTCCAGCGTCCTGTATTGCCCCATTTTCCGGGACCAAAAACGCGATGGTCGCCATAAGATATTTTTTGTCTTCCAATCGTAAGAGTTAAATTTTTGATTAAGTTACGATATTCCATGTATAAATCATGGATTTCAAAAAACTCTTCATTTGGATTCATAATGTAGTAGGGCTCTTGGGTATTTTTAGCTTTTACCTTAAACAAATCGGGATATTCAGCATTTCGTAATGACCAGCCAAAAGTGCGCGAGTCCTGCAAATGGGCAGAAATATCGATGGATGTTGTTGGATGAAAAACAAAACCTGCAATAATTCTTTGATAAAGTGTTTTATCATCAAGAGAACCGATTGCTTCGGGATTATCATCTCCATAATTTTTTTTATTCATACCATCCCATAGTTCGAAGCGTTCGCGGATACTTGCATCAAACTCTATTTTAGAAGAATCCTTTTGTGCAAACAACTTTATATCGGCAATTAATGCCAGGAAACAAATAATTAATAATTCCTTTTTAAACACAAGTTTTTCTGTTTTAAAACAAAGAGGGGTTTCTTATTCCCCTCTCTGTTAAGCTGACAGGTATTTATTAGTAAAAAATTTTATAAGCCATAATAATAGCTGCAACAAGAGTTGTAATAGCAAAGAGAATTTTCAGCAATTTTGGTTTTGTTTTAATGGCAATACTACCTCCGATAAGACCTCCAATGGCTCCGCCAATAGCAAGAGGAACAGCAATACGATAGTCAAAATGTCCTGCAGCTGCATGTCCGATAAAACCGGATAATGCTGAAACGGCAACCAATGTACTTGCGGTAGCAACAGCATTTTTCATTGGCACTTTGCATACCAATACAAGTAACGGAACCATGAAGGAGCCACCCGATATTCCTACCATTCCCGCAACAAATCCAAAAACTAAAACTACTGGAACAATAATTAAAAGATTAACAGAATACGTAAGTGTTTTATCAAACGATTTTATGTCCAAATATTTCCAACCTGTTTTTATAGTTTCAACCGGGTTTGCTATAAAGGGTTTTAACATTAAAATAGCAAGGAAGAATAGCAAAACAGATAAAATAAGTTTGAGCCATTTCCCTTCTACATAATCGGAAAGAAAGCCTCCTAAAAGAGCTGATATTCCAATTAAGACGCCCATAATAACAGCTAATTTCCATTCCACGAATTTCTTTCTTCCAAAAACAACCATGGCAAAAAAAGCTGCTGTAAACAGAATAAACTGAACGGAAGCAGCAGCAACATGCATTTCAATTCCCGCTAAAACCAATGCTATAATAAAGAAATTTCCTCCACCATGCCCTGTCATGACCATAAATACTGCGATTGCCAGTATAATAAGCGATAATAACCAGATATTCATATTTTTCGCTCCCTATTTATTTAAATGTTTATATACTTTACCGGGGTTTAAAGCATCTAGAAGCTGTACGTAACCGCCTTCAACAATTCTTACGTTTTCAAAACCTTTGTGTTTCAGGTAAGCAAAAGCAATCGAGCATCTTACTCCACTGGAACAGAATACTCCAATATGTTTGTCTTTTGGCAACTCATTTAGTCTTGATGGAAGTTCATGAAGCGGTATTTCAATCACGGGAAGATGATGTTTCAAAACAATTTTTATTGTTTCTGTTTCTTCTTTTGCACGGACATCTAAAAATACTGAATCTTCTTTTTTAAGAAATGATTCTGCATCGATCTTGTGTTGTCCGGTTCCAAAATATTGGAAATCCATTTTGCTGATTGCATTTTCTACTTCGTTCATATTATTCCTCCTAATTTATTTTGTTGGTTTATAACTTTATTGGCACATGTCATAAATTCAAGAACGCAGGGTATATTTAATGTGTAAAACACATTATTTTTTATTTTTTCACCTGCAATTATTCTATGCCTTTTTAAGGTGTCAAGATGTCTTGACATAGTTGAAATATCAATTTCAGCCATGTCTGCAAGTTCTTGGACTCCATATTTCTTATTTTCAAGTTGATGTATGATGAACAACCGAATTGGATGTGCCATAGACTTGAAAATAGAAGATTCAATCTGATAGGTCTGAATAATTTCTTGATTCATAGTGTTTGTCAATTTGGCCAAATAGACAACAAAAATAATATTTTTTTTTTAATCGTTCAAAGAATCATTAAATTTTTATTGTCAGGTTGTAACAAGTCTTTTTTTAAGCATGAACGCTAACGGCAGTTCGTCTAAAAACCTACAGTACTAAGTAAGTTTTGATCAAATTTAAGCCTATTTAAGCAACCTTCAAAATAAGAGGTTAAGATTTTGTGTAAATATTTGATTGCTTTTAACAGGCTTATTTTAAGCCTTATCGAACGATATTTCCCCGAAACTAATAAAACAAGCACCTCCAGGTACTTCTTTAGAGCATTTTTTCCAACAATGTTTATAATCCGTCTGAGATTGTAAGCGATGAACATAAAACCAACATCGGCGCTTGCCCGTTGTTTACCTTTCTTGGCCTTTGAACACTCTTCTTTTACCGGACATTCCATACAAGCCTTAGTAGTGTATCGCTTAAAACGGTATGTTCTTGCTGTTATGTGTCCTGAATTTTGTGCTGTCGCCGGCAATGAGTTTACCTCCTATAAGATTGAAGTTCTTTGCGATCTGAACGGTTGCCCTAAAAACCTTATTAATGGCCTTTGGATTATCCTGGCGAAAGTTTGAAATGGTGTTATGATCTGGCTTTAGATTTTTAAGCAACCACATTACTTCAATATTGCGCTTGCATTCTTTTTCCAGGTCTCTCGATGATCGAACCTTATTCAAATACCCATAGTCTTCCAATGACACACTATCAACAAACAGATCGATGATACGTACTTCATTATCTTCATTAATAGCATGTTCAAGGGAAACCGGGAAAAGATTGATTTGTGTTCGGTTTTCTCCTTTTATGAATTTCATGAACCCCGCATTACGTATGAGCCTTTAGCAACTGGGCGTTCATTATTCATTCTGTCTGTCAATTATTTAAGTCTCTATTTGTAGTCTTTTCAGATGGTCCGACCCTTTTAACGGAGCACAAATTTATTTTGTTTTTTGTGAGTGGGCAATTCTAAAACCGCCCATCAAGGCGGTTAATTGGGCTGGCTTTGCAAGCTCTTTGACAAAGCTTTGGTTTTGGCGATGGCTCGTGTGGCTTTGGCAATGTGCTTGCAAATAGGGAGGGCAATTCCACTCACTTTTTAATGTTAAATATAACGAAAATACTTTTGGGTAGAACTCCGCTAACTCAACAATTTTTTTAAAAAATCAGCAGCAACTTCCATTCTTTTGAATTGATGGACATTTTTCAGAACCATACGAACAATACACACAGCAATCGCCCTGTTTTGGTTTTAAAACTGTATGGCAGCTATCACACTCATAAAAAAACTGGCAAGCATCGGTCGGCATTTCTTCCTCCTTTTTATATCCACATTCTGGACAAGTTATCGTAGATTTTAATTCTATTTTCATATTTTGTGTTTTTAACAATCAGTTTTACACTTTTTTTCAATTCGTTCATTTTCAATTTGAAAAGTTGTGTGTTTTATGTCAAATTCATTTTTAAGTTGATGTTGCAATACGGTAATAAATTTATCTTTAAATCCTTTTGGCATTATCAGATGAGCCGTTAATGCAACCTGTGTGGTGCTCATTGCCCAAATATGCAAATCATGAATATCTTTGACACCATCCTGAGATAAAAGAAAATTTCGCACATCTTCCAGTTTTATATGCTTGGGTACTGCATCCAATGCTAAATCAATGGAATCGGTAAACAAACGCCATGTACCCCAAATAATCACTAGAATTATTACAAAACTCATAATGGGATCGATCCATTGAATTCCGGTGAGCTTAATCAATAACCCGGCTATGACTACGCCTAGTGAAACCCCTGCATCAGCAGCCATGTGAAGGAATGCGCCTTTGATATTCAGGTCGTCTTTTTGACTTTTCATAAATAATAAGGCTGAAATGGTATTAATAACTACGCCTATACCTGCAACAATCATTACCTGTGAGCCTGCTACGGGTTCGGGATTATTAAATTTCCCTATGGCATTCCAGGCAATAGCAATAACTGCCCCAAATAATAATAGTGCATTTAAGATAGATACGAGAATTGTTGTTTTGCGCAAACCATAAGTGTATTTCCCTTTTGGTTTTACTGAGGCAAGCCAAATTGCAGCCCAGGCAAAAATTAAACTTAAAACATCGCCGGCATTGTGACCCGCATCGGCTAATAATGCTGATGAGTTGGCGATTAAACCATAAAAAATTTCAATCCCGATAAAAGCGGTGTTTAATCCTATTCCGATAGCAAATGCCTTGCTATGACTTTTCTGAGTAGTATGTTCGTGTGAATGTACCATGCTTTTTTTACTTTCCGAGTTTTAATATTCTGAAAGCCCCTTTTACAACAATTAAAAAAACTATAGTGCCAACAATTAAATCAGGATATTTTGATTGGGTTAATAAAACCAATACACCTGCTGCGATTACACCTGAATTGATAATTATATCGTTTGAAGTAAAAATCATAGTAGCTTTCATATGCACTTCTTCACTTTTAGATTTTTGTAGCAAATAAAGGCATATTCCATTGGCAATTAATGCTAAAATTGATACTCCAATCATTATTCGATAATCGGGCATGGCTTCAGAACCAATAAATCGCCTGATTACCTCAATCAAACCTATAAGTGCCAGGGACAATTGAAAATAGCCACTTAAACGAGCTACTTTCTTTTTTCGTAGTACAGATGAACCTACTGCCCAAAGACTTAACCCGTAAACTAAAGAGTCTGCCAGCATATCCAATGAATCGGCAACCAATCCCATGGATTTTGAGATAAACCCCGTTGTTATTTCAATAATAAAAAATGCAAAATTGATAAACAAAACTGTCCAAAGAAGCTTTGACTGAACAGATGTATCTTCTTTAAATTCCTCATGTTTAACAATGATAGTTTCTACATGTACTGAACCTAAATTAAGTGTGCTCAAGGATTTTTCTATTTCCGGGTTTTCTTTGGAATGAAGAATGGTTAATTTCCTTTTCTCAATATTGAAAGTCAAACTTTTTATAATGGAAAGCCCATCGAGTTTCATTCTGATAAGAGATTCCTCAGAAGGGCAATCCATTTTTGAAATATGGAAAGTACTCTTAAACATTGTCAATTACATGTTTTAGTTTTTGTTGAACCTCATTTGCAACACCTGACAGTTTTTCATTTTCAACTGATTGCATTGATGCCATAGGGTCAACGGCAGCAATTTCTATTTGGGTTTCTGAAATTTGTTGCACAATTACACTACAAGGCAACATCGTACCAATTTTATCTTCTTCCTCTAATGCTTTGTAGGCAAAAGCAGGGTTACATGCACCAAGTATGCGGTACTTTCTGAAATCCACTCCCAATTTTTCTTTCAGTTTTTCGTGTATGTTGATTTCAGTTAAAACTCCGAACTCCTCTTTTTTGAGTTCTTCCGTTACTCTTTCTACTGCTTCTTCAAAAGAGCAATTCAATGTTTTTTCAAAATAGTATTTCATCTTTTGCTTTTAATGTGAATTATTAAAGGAGCAAGTTGTCCGATATATTAAGGCAACCTGCCCCTAAAGTTATGAATTATTTTTCTCCGTTTTCCAAACCCGTTTTCACACGGTACACCTTTTCAATATCGGAAATATAGATTAGTCCATCTCCGGGGTTTATTGTACAACCATATTCACAAATGATGCTGCAAATTGATTCAACATTTTTGTCTTCCGCAACAATTTCAAGTTTAGCTATTTCACTATCTGTAATCGAAAACTTCTGTGATACGGATGCGTTTTCTCTTTGCAATTTTCCGGTTCCTTCAGCTGATGAAATTGTCATATTTTCAAATCCATTGTCTTTTAGTTGCTGTACAATTCCATTTACTTTATTTGGTCTGATAAAAGCTTTTATTTCTTTCATATTAATAGATTTAATGGTCATGTTCTGTTTCTTCTTTTTTCATGTCTGCCAATAAATAATAGGCAGCATTCATTACTACGTTTGTGTTTTTAGGTAATGAATCAATCAGATGGATTTCAGTATAGCCATCATCTTTTAGTCCAATGATAACCTCAACCATACGAAAAGCCATTTCGCGATTGTTGTTATGCCCTGAGTCATTATCATGTCCGCTATGTTCGTCATTTTCTGTATGAGCATCTGCTTTTTCTTCTGTACCATGGTCATGTCCATCATGCTCATCATTTGTTTTGGATTCCAGAGCTTCATTATCTTGAATAAAGATGTATGATTTAGTTCCTTCAGTTACTATTGCATCATTTGGTAATGTACGAGTAAATTTTTCATCGGTATGTAAGTGACCTGAGATATACATTCCCGAAATAAGACCGGAAACCTTTTCGTTTATATTAGCATGAATATGTACTGCCCTTGAATTAGCTTCAAACTCTTTTCCAATGGCAAATACGGTGGCAGTTAATTCTTCATCAGGACGATTTGAAACTGTAAAATGAACCTTCTGACCTTCTTTTACAAGATGAACATCTTTCTCATAAATCATAAAGTCAGCATGAATGGCACTGTTATCGGTTACTTCGAAAAGAATATCTTTTGCATCAGCATAAGAACCTACTTTGATATTTATATCATTAACAAATCCATTAATTGGTGATAGGATATTTACCGTATTCGAAATAATCCCTTCTTCAATTTTATCGGGTGAAAGGTTAATCATTTGCAAACGAGATTTAAGTCCAGCATACTTTGCTTTAGCCGTATTGTATTCTGATTTTGCCTGCTGGTAATCTTTACCTGCACCAACATTATTTTCAAAGAGTTCTTTCTGACGTTCGTATTCTTTTTCCAAGTATTCCAGTTTATTTGCTACTTCAGAAAACTCTTCCTGAAGAATTATATAATCGGGATGTTCAAGAACCGCTAGGAGCTGCCCTCTAGATACTTTATCCCCATGAAACACCTTGATACTTTTCACGTTCCCACCAATTATTGCGGTTACATCGGCACTACTTGATGGAGGAACCTCAAGTTGACCATTGGTTTTTACTACTGTGGTTAAATTCCGCATCATAAAATTCCCCAATTTTAGATTAAGGGCTTCCTGCTGATTTTTATTAAGAATAACCACACCTTCAACAGGATCTTCTTCGTGTACATCTTCTTCTTGATTACTTTTCTTATTTGAGCTGCACGATATGAGTGTTGCAACTGTTATAATTGCTATAAATATTTTTGTTTTCATTTTGTTCTTTTTTAATAATTATTTACCAGTTATGTATTTTAATTGAGCTGACAATTCAAAGTATTCTGCCTGTTGAATTAGAAACTCCTGTTTTGTATTAATCGCAGTTTCCATATTTTGAATAAACTGGATATAGTCTATACTACCAAGTTTATATGCCAAATTAGATGCTTGAATTTGCTCATCCGCCAATGGTATTGCTTCAGCTCTGTAATAGTTAATTACGTCTTGCAATGCAAGGTATCTGCTAATCTGTTGATTATACCCGGCTTTTATTTCCAGTTCCTTTTGTTGGTACTGCTGACTAGTAATCTGCAAATTTATATTTGCAGCTTTTGTTTTTCCTGATTGAGAGAAATACAACATTGGAATAGTTACACCTGCTTTCCATCCGTAAAATCCCGAATTGCCATCAACCGATTGCAATTTATAGCCAAGGTTTAATTTAGGCAGGAAATTGGCTTTTTCTGTTTTCCATTCCGATTCTGCAACATTAATGGCTGTAGAATAGTAATTCAATAATGGGCTTTCAATTAATGATTCGCTCTTTGAAACGATATCAAAAACATGCTGCCCGATATTTTGAATTCTAACGTCAAATTCGGATGGATATAACAAGTATTGATTTAAGATTTGCAAGCTTGCCAAATAGTTACTCTCTGCTATTTTAATATCTACCTGTAATTCTTTATACTTAGCTGATGCAGAAAGAAATCCAATTTTAGAAGTTTGCTGAGTTTTATACCTCAACTCTGCAGCTTTCTGAAAGTCGGCGTATAAGGTGTCAAGTTCCTTAAAAAGCAACCACTGTTGCTTAAAATAAACTGCATTGTACCAGGCAATACTCACATCTCGCGATAGTGTTTGCTCAGTTAAATTCAGTCCCATTACAGCTTGTTGAGTACGTGCATCGGCTAATTTGCTTTTCGCAGTAATACCAAAAATATCAATGTCTGATTGCCCGATCCCTATCTGGTTTTTAACTCCCGGCATACCATTCCCCACTTCTTCCTTTCCAGTATAAATTGATGTGCTCCCAAAATCATAAGCAGTAGCTTTCAGTGCCTTTTGCTTGTCAATCTCCATCTGAGCAGCTTTTATAGAAGGATAATTCTCCTTTGCCCTTTCTATTGCTTGTTGCAAGTTAAGAGATGAATCTTGAGCACTAAGTTCATTTGGAAAAACTGAAATAGTTACAATCATTAGTATAGTTAAAACAGCTGTTGCTACTTTAGGAAGTTTAATAGTTTTTTTACCTGATTCAACATACTTGTATAAAATTGGCAGAACAATTAACGTTAGTAAAGTAGATGTGAGCATACCACCAATTACAACTGTTGCCAAAGGACGTTGTACTTCTGCACCTGCGGAGGCCGATATTGCCATTGGCAAGAATCCTAGAATATCAGTTGACGCAGTTAATAAAATTGGTCGGATACGTCTTATCGACCCCTTTTTAATAATATCATTGATATGTAGTTTACCCTCTTGCTTTAATTCATTAAAGCCACTTATTAAAACTAAACCATTTAGTACTGCTACACCAAACAAAACAATAAATCCTACCCCGGCAGAGATACTAAAAGGCATGTCCCTTAAAAACAATGAAAATACTCCACCTACAGCAGCAAAGGGTACTGCAACATAAATCATAAGCGTTTGCTTGAATGATTTTACTGCAAAAAACACCAACATAAATATTAAAGCCAAGGCGAGTGGAACAACAAGAGATAATCTTTTTGAAGCTCTTTCAAGGTTTTCAAATGCACCCCCATAACGAATATAATATCCTGTAGGTAATTCTAATTTCTTATCCAATGTTGTCTGGATTTCTTCAACAAGCGACTTTATATCACGACCTTCAACATTTATCCCAACATAAGTTCGCCTATTGGTATTATCACGACTTATTTGCATAGGACCTGGTTGATAACTGATTTCAGCAACTTCCTTTATAGGAATTTGGTTTCCATCTTGTAAATTGACATATAAGTTTCGAATATCATCTATACTTGTTCGGTGTTCTTCATCTAACCTTACAACAAGGTCAAACATTTTTTCACCCTCATAGATACTTCCGGCAACACCACCACTAAATGCAGTTTCGATAACAGTATTAAGTTCAGTTATATTTAAACCATACCGCCCCATCTTATTACGGTCGTAATTTACAGTGATTTGTGGCAGTCCTCTGGTTGCTTCAGCTTTAACAGCAGCCACACCATCAATTCCTGCAACTAAACCTGCAATTTCTTCTGCTTTATCCGCAAGAATTTCTAAATCATCGCCATAGAGTTTAACGGCTAAATCTTGACGAATTCCTGTTAATAATTCATTAAAACGCATCTCAACGGGTTGACTAAATTCAAAGTTGATACCGGGTAAAACACTTACCTTTTCTCTAACTTTATCAATTAATTCCTTTTTAGATTCTACTCTAGTCCATTGGTCTTGTGGAGTTAGAATGACAAAAATATCGGCAATATCTATCGGCATCGGGTCCATTGGTAAATCTGCCACACCAATTCTACTTTGAATACTTTCTATTTCATCCGGAAAATTCTCCAGTACAATTTGTTCCAATCTTGTAGAAGCTTTTGTAACCTCAGTTAACGAAGTGCCGGGTTTTAAAAATGCTTGAAATGCAAAATCCCCTTCATCTAGTTTCGGAATAAACTCAGCACCCATTCGCGTGAATAAGAAACCACCTGATATTAATAATACCAAAGCAATTGCTATAACAATACGACTCCTCTTAATTGCCCAATCTATAATCGGACTGTATATCTTTTCAAGTTTGCCAATTAATCTATCACCCCATGTTTTTTTATCAGTTTTTGGTGGTTGAAGAAATTGGGCAGCCATCATGGGTATATAAGTTAAACACAATACCACCACTCCAAGTACTGCAAAGCCAAATGTCATAGCCATTGGGATAAACATTTTACCCTCAACACCTTGAAGAGCCAGCACGGGAATAAAAACAATTAATATAATTAGCTGACCAAAAAATGCAGAGTTCATCATTTTACTTGCCGATTTATAGGCAATTTCATTGCGTTTGGGTTGATCAAGTTTTGTTCCAATCAAGTTTTTCTTATGCAAGTAAAAAATCATACTTTCCACAATAATTACTGCACCATCAACCAGAATTCCAAAATCAAGTGCTCCAAGACTCATCAGGTTTGCCCATACCCCAAAAAGATTCATCATGATAAAAGCAAATAACAATGCTAATGGAATAGTTGATGCTACTATTAAGCCACCTCTTAGATTACCCAAGAATATTACCAATACAAAAATTACAATTAATGCTCCCAATGAAAGGTTCTCGGCAACTGTAGAAGTCGTACTTTTTATTAATTTGCTACGGTCGAGAAATGATTTTATTACTACTCCTTCGGGTAAGGATTTTTGAATTAAGGCCACACGTTCTTTTACCGCCTTAATAACATCATTGGAGTTTTCCCCTTTTAACATCATCACTATTCCTCCAACAGCTTCTCCTTTACCATTTTTGGTAAAAGCCCCAAACCGCACAAAACTCCCATATTTAACTTCTGCTACATCTCGAATAAAAACAGGTTGATTATTTTTATTTGATACTACGGTGTTTTTAATATCATCGAGCGACCTCATTAAACCTTCACCTCGAATGAAATTTGCCTGATAGTTTTTCTCTATATATGCTCCACCTGTATTTTGGTTGTTGGCCTCAAGGGCATCAAAAATATCAGTAATTGTTAGTCCCATACTGCGTAGTTTGTCAGGATTAACAGCAACCTCATATTGTTTAGCTCTACCGCCAAAAGAGTTAACTTCTACGACCCCCGGTAACATGGCCATTTGGCGCTTTACTATCCACTCCTGCATAGTGCGAAGTTCCATGTCGTCATAAACGGTATCGAAACCTTCTTGTACTTCGAGTGTGTATTGATATATTTCGCCCAAGCCAGTACTTATTGGAGCCATGAAAGGCTCTCCAAAGCCTTCGGGTATTTTCTCTTTTACTTCAACTAAGGCTTCACTCACCAATTGTCTTGGAAGATAGGTTCCTGCACTTTCTTCAAATACTATTGTTACAACTGACAGTCCGAACCTAGATACACTTCGTATCTCAGTTACATCTGGAAGGTTTGCCACGGCCAATTCAACCTGATAGGTTACAAACTGTTCAATATCTTCTGTACCCAAATTGGGTGCAGTAGTAATAACTAAAACCTGATTGTTTGTAATATCAGGCATGGCATCGAGCGGTACTTTGGTCATGGAATAGATTCCGCCAATAACTAAGCCTATGGTCATAAGCCAGATTAGAGCCTTATTCTTTATTGAAAAGGATATTATACTATTTATCATTTTATATTTGTTTTACTTGTTATAAATTTGGATTTACTATTTATTTCTAGCTTCATAATATTTTTTGAAATTTAATTTGTTATTGAAATAGACTAATTCAGGTTTGCTCCTTATTTTTAACCCTATTAATGCATTCGCTTTACAAATGGTATCGCCTATAAAAGCATCTAATGTAAACGCATACTCTTTATAATATTCAATTAGGTGTTCGTGGCAATTATGACTACCTACATAGAATGTTTTAGCATTTTGTACAACTTTAAGACTTTCATGATGTTGCAAACTATTATGCACCATACAGACTAGAGACTTAGGGACTTCGTTACCATAGAATGCTAATTTTCTGTAAGCAAATTTGGTATCGCACCAATAAGTATAGAAAATTAGAACTGACATTATGCCTATAAAAAATATGCTAAAACTTATCAGCATTGTTTTATTAAATTTTCTGGTTTCAATTTTCTGCTTTTCCTTTAATTCTTTTTTTGTTAATTTCCTTTTTTTCATCAGATTTGAACTTAAGGCATTTACAATATCCTGACATTTCTATCAGAAGAATACATTATGTAGGAAGAAATTAAACTAAGGAAGGAGGTCCTCTGGGGGCGAGTTCTGTTGAGAAATATTGTTTGTGCAGAACAATATTATATGTAAAAAAAGTTGATAATTCGAACTCGTTGTCAGCCTGAATATTACCGGAACTTGAAATGAAAAATAAAATGAAAGTTAAATCTGACTTCGAGTTAAAAGTTATGGAATTAATCTTTTCTGTAACAATATTGTTAAAAGCGTGACAATGCAATTTGGCTTCATCGGAAGATTCAGGCGAGGTTTCTTGTGTGAAACAATTATCGGAGTGATAACTGAAAGAATCAATATGGTGGTTGTGAGGAATTGTAGAATGAAGTAATATTATCAGCCCTGCCAATAATAAAATCATAATTCTAATATTTTTCCATGTACTGTTCACGTCTAATTTTAGTAAATCTATAAATACAACGACAAATGTACAACAAAGTTTATGCAATCAGGTTGCAAAGTTTTATTTGCAATTCGGACAAGTTCCTTTTACTACAAAATTGGCGTTTTCGAAACTAAAGTCCTTGGGTAAATCTAAATTTGGAATAGGCATACTTTTCATACAATGGGTTTGACCACATTTGGTACAAAGAAAATGAATATGTAAATCATTTAACGAACATGTGCAGTCCTCATCACACAAAGCATATTTTACCGAACCAGTACCATCATCAACACTATGTATTAATAAATTATCTTGAAACGTTTTTAATGTTCTAAAAATTGTGGAGCGGTCAACGTTCTCAAATTGCTGTTCTATTTCAATTAAACTTAGAGCCTTTTTTTGCTTACTAAGAACATCATATACCAACTGACGCATAGCAGTGGGTTTAATGTTTCGCAATTTTAGTTTATTATCAGTGTCTTTATTCATGATATAATTTTAATATTTTCAGTTTTTTCAAAGCTCAAATGTAACAATTAAGCACGGGTGCGTAGGCAAAATTGCAGCTCTTTTACAAGCCTTTGGTTTGGGCGTTGGCTTGTGGGGGCTTGGAAATGTGCTGCAATGTGGGTTGGGGTTCATTCTGTCTCGTCCTGAATTTAGTTTACACTTTTTACTTCTTAATCCTGTCTCAAATTTACACTTTATTTTTAATCCTAAATACAGTTTACTGTTTCTAAATCTCTCTTTGTGTAGTGGAGCGTAGCGGAACGGAACAAAGAGAGATTTAAAGTCTATTAAAATGTTGGTTCTAGCTTCATATCTTTCTTTTTAGAGTAATAATTTTTCCATCTCCTTTTTAATTTCCCAGACATAAAATGAGCTTCTATTGGGGTTAAATAGTCAATACTGCCATGTGGTCGTTGATGATTATAGATACTTATTGCGATAGAAACATTACGAACTGCTTCATTGTAATTCAAATGTAACTTGTCCAAAAGTTCATCTTTTAATATTCCATTTACCCTTTCCGCTATGGCATTTTCCCTTGGATCACCATTTTGGGTCATACTGATTTTAATGAAATTATTTTTCAATATCTTAACATAATCAGAGCAACAGTATTGAGAACCCCGATCAGAATGATGAATAAGCCTACCCAATACAGGGTTGTTGTTTAATGCCATTTCTAAAGCCCGAATACAGCCTTCTGCTGATAAATCTTTTGATAAATAAAACCCTACTATTTTACGGCTATAAGCATCTGTTATCAAACTTAAATAAGCAAAACCATCACCAACAATAATATATGTTATATCACTTACCCATAATTGATTGGGTGCAGTTGGATAAAAACCTTCTATCAGATTTGGATATTTTCTCATCCAGTGGTCTGAAAACGTTGTTATAGGTTTTCTGCGTTTTCTTTTTCTTACTAACAAATTGCGCTCTGATAACAAATCAAAAAATGCATCTCGTCCTACAACTATTTGGTGTTGAGCCATAAATGGCCCTAGTGTCATGTCAAGTTGAATATGTCTGTATTAATTCGTATATTGCCATCAAAAACGATGGTACGTTACAAAGTAACCCTAATCAGAGAAGAACATGAACAACTCAAAGCTATATTGGGCAAAGGTAAGCACAGTTCCCAGCAATATCGTAATGCCTGTATATTGATTAATTCGGATGAAGGACTTTACGGACAAAAATTATCTAATGATCAAATTGCACGGGTATTGCAAATCAATTCTAAAACCGTTGAACGTGTTAAGCAGCGATTTGTAGAAGAAGGATTTGATGTATGTATGGATCGTAAACCATATCCAAAAAAAGGACCGATTAAAACCGACGGCGACTTTGAAGCGCATTTAGTTGCCCTGAGTTGCAGCGAAGCCCCGGAAGGATATGCTCGTTGGTCTTTGAGGTTACTGGCTGACAAGATGGTTGAACTAAAATATGCCGATAGCATTTCACATGAAACTGTTCGTCAGGTGCTAAAAAAAACGAAATAAAACCGTGGAGGGTCAAAGGTTGGGTAATCCCTCCGCTAAGTAATAGTAATTTTGTAGCACATATGGAATCTGTATTGGATGTATATAAGACCCCTTACGATAAGAAAAATCCTGTTGTACGTATGGATGAATCACCGAAGCAATTGATAAAACAGACACGTATTCCTATTGCCAGAAAACCGGGACAGGACACAAAAGAGGATTATGAATATTCAAGAAAAGGGGTAGTAAACATCTTTATGGCTAATGAACCTTTGAAAGGGAAACGTTACATAAGGATAAAATCAAGCAAAACAAAGAAAGACTGGCAACAAAGCAGAAATACTAAGAAAGCAAAAATTAACTGGCAATTTAGAACCGATGATGCGCGGGTGAAGTTAAAAAGACTTTATCCGACAATATCATCTTGACATGACACTAGTTTCAATCCTTGTTTTGGTGGAAGTCGGTCTTAAAGAGTGCATCTGAAATTACTTCATTAGGAGCTAACAGAATTGTGGTGTAGTGAAGCAATAATGTAAACCTTCAACGTGTTCTGAAAAAGAAAACACCGCCCATAAATATGGACGGTGTTTGGATTTTTGCGGTGACGACGAGATTGCCTCCCTTCGGTCGGCGGACTCCAGAGGGAGACCTTACATCAAAACAAAACCCCGCGCTGCGGGGTTTTGTTTTGTTGCGGTGACGACGAGACTCGAACTCGCGACCTCCGGCGTGACAGGCCGGCATTCTAACCAACTGAACTACGCCACCGTTTTTAAATTGCCATGCAAAAGTAACCCATTTTTTATTTCTGCAAAAATATCATTACTGTTTTTTCTTAAACAACCCAACTTAATAAACCCAATTTACATGCAACTCATCATTTTTTTATATTCATGTAATAAAATGCATAGTTCACATAACAAATCGGGCATTTCATACAATAAAAGCAGAAAATTTTGACAATTGATAATATTAAAAATAAATTAGCATAAAATCAACAACCATGAAATACCAAAATCTATCAATAGATTATTTAGATAATTTATGACTGATAGTGGTATTTTTTAATAATCTACTGTATTATGAGTAAATTTATATATCAAATAAAAGAGGGAGGATTTACTTTCTTCTATGATTTTGCAGCAATTGTCTTTTTGCTGGGAACTGTGCTTACAAGTGGCTACTTTCTCATCTTTTTAATAATCAAATTACTGTAAAACAGAGTCCTATATTAAGGACATAGTTGCAAAACTGATTAAAAAAATCTAAATTTTTCGGGTTTCATAAATAATTAGTTATTAGTCGGCAGTCCACAGTCAGCAATCCACAAAAAATAAGCCCAAATTTTTTTTTGATATTTACCTGCCCTGTAAGGAAGTATGACTGTACGGGGGTGCTTTAATTCAAAATTTGTTTGACTTAATAGACTGAAATTAAATGGCACAGTCTTCAGATTGCCGACTGTTGACTGTTAACTGCCGACTTGATAAAACAAGGTATAATGAAATTAGCCATTATAAAACCATAAACATTAAATTTCCGATACATTCAACTACCACCCGGGAATAAAATTAAGGCCCAGTACTCCTTTTTGAATTCCGTTATCCCGGAAAGGAAATGCATAGTACGGCTCAAGGATTATTGCCCCGAATATATTTACCCTAAAGGAAGCACCTGCACTGTATACCGGCATCCTGAGATTCTTATCATTTGCCCTGTAAACAAAAGAGATGTTTTCAAAATCATACCATGCCAAACCGGCATCAAGGAATAAGCATAACTCGGTAAACAGTAGTTTCGATTTGATCAATGAAAGGCGTTCCGGACCGGTAAACGGGAACCGGAGCTCTAAATTGGCAACCGCTATCTTATCTCCATACATTTGATTTATCGCCTCCTGAACTTCATTATAATCCATCATTTCATATATCTTGTTATTGTCATACCCCCTGACATACCATGGATAGCCCAGGTATAATGGTGACAGTATCCTGTTATTAGTATTGCTTCCATAACGACCATAATGATAAACTCTTGCAGCCAGTGTAAAAGGTCTCATCCTGAAATATTTACGGTAATCTACAAGAGCCGTAAAAAAATCGATCTCTCCGAAATACTTTTCAACCTGGAACCGTGACCTGCTGCCCTGCAATGGTGAAGCGTAGCCAAAAATAGAGTTATCGGTAACAAATGCAGCATCCAGCTTCCGGATATTAAATCCGTCCGGAGCATCCTGCTTCTCCCTGCTCTGACCAATTAACCTTCCATATAGATCATAATAACTATGCCACCTGTCAATCCGGTAATAGTACCACGATTGTGAAACACCAAACTCAACCCTCCGGGTAGTAGAAAAAGGAAAATACGCGAATGCAGATATCCGGTCTTCAAATATCCTCATCTGGTCCATTACCAGGTCATTAACAATAATAGGTTCTTCCTCGTTGCCGAGAGTATCAACCGTTAGAAACGCTGTTGCATACTGGTATGGAATATGGGAAATTGAAGCGCCCCAGTTTAATCTTTTTGACTGATTCATATATGCAAACTGACCACCAAAGTCATATATCTCACCGTTAATTGCCAAAGTTGTAAACAATTGGTTTTTCCCAACTATATCACTAAATATTGCAAAAACACTACCTGCCATCCCGGTGCTAAATCTATTAGTACTCACTCCTGCAGTAATATTAGATATATAATCTAATTTGAATTTTGGTTGATAAGGTTCAGTTATATATTTCTCTTTCTCAATTTCTATGTAACTCTGCCGGTGACTAAGTTTCTCATCAACCAGATTCGGGTTTATTAGCTCGGCAGGAGGTAGTATAGCAGCCCGGAAGTTCAGGGAATCAGGAGACACCTCATACTCCTCGAAATCAACTGCTTCGGCTCTGTAAATTGAATATTTCCCTCCATAATAATACGAATAAGAGATTCTATCCATATTACGTGCAACACTAATTGCAGGAGAAAAATGGGTTATTCCGCTAATCCCGGTCATATACTTTGTCATCTGGTAAGTTTTTCCTGTTTTCGGATGAAACCGATAAAGGTTACGAAACCCGTCACGGTTTGAAAGAAAATAGACTGATTCACCATCAGAAGAAAAAACCGGGTTAAGATTATCTGCACCATAAAAAACAGGAAGCACACGAACATTGCCTTTTTCCTCCAGATCAATAATTCCAATATTAAAAGCAGTATTTGTAACATCTGCCTCATCCGGTTCTCTGTCTGTGGCAAAAACAAGATATTTCCCATCAGGCGAGAAAGAGGGTTGGATATATGAAAAACGATCGTCCGTAATTTGTTCCACCCTGTTTTCAGTCATATAAAACCTGTAAAGATTATTGATCCCGTTAGCCAGACCTGCAATTACAATACTTTCCCCATCTGGCGACCATGCCGGGTTGTTAAAGGAAAGTATGCCCGGAATGCTGTATTCCTCCAAAAGCCTGCCATTTTTAATATCCATAATTAAAAGTTTGTTTTTCCCTTTATCAAATGCACTAAATGCGAACCTCTTACTATCCGGCGACCAGGTGCCTGCTGACTCAAGGTAGTTTAAGGCATCAATCTCATTTCGATGAATTGTACTTGATAATTTCTTAGTGATTTTACCATCTTCTGCTTTTGCAAGAAACAGATCTAGAGAGAGCACATCTCTTTCAGATAAGAAAACGATATACTGTCCGTCAGGACTGATAGATGGGGAAAGATTCATATTTCCGGCATTACCGGAGAAAAGAATTTTTTTCCCTGTGGGATTATCAATAGTATCTGTCATTATTCCGGTGTAGTATTTCTCCATGACTGATTTCCATATACCCGAAAAAGTTTCAGCCGTTAATCCGATCTTGCGTTTAATTGCTTCTTTATAGCCCGATTTTGCTGTTTCCACGAACAGTGGTACAATAATGGTATCCCCCCATGTTTTTGCCACAAACGCCCAGAATGCCTGTCCGTATCGATATGGAAAATATTTCTGATTCCTGGTCATCTCTTTTAGTGTGGGGAAATCATCATTCAGGATAGCATCCCTCATCCACATAGCTGTATGTTCATCAACACTGCCAATAGATAAATATTCTGCCATACCTTCAACCATCCAGAGAGGAATATTCCGAAGTGAGTTCATATTTGTTGAATCTCCCCGTATAATCGAATTGTACTGAAAAGCATGAACAAGTTCGTGCCCCAAAACATGATCGGTCTGTGAACTTGTCGGAGCTACAGGCATAATAACCCTGTTCTTCAGAGCTTCTGTAACTCCTCCTGTACCTACACCAACTTCCCCCATGATAGCTGTTGTCTGTTGAAAGTCAGCATGATTCGCATAGAGAATAATAGGATTGGGATCTTTTATGGAATCGTGGAATATACGCTCATGTAGTTTATACCATTCTTCACATGATCTTGCAAATTGATCGAGCAGTGAGTCATTATCCAGATAGTGATATATTTCAAAATTGGGAGTTGTATAAACCTTAAAATCAAAATTTTTATATGATGGTTTATTATGACCAAAATATTGTGCCTTGATATTTATCGATGGAATAAGAAAGATAAGGATAAAGATCCATGCTTTAAATATAAAACACTTTCTTTTATTTAGGCTTTTTGATTTTATCTGAAAAATCATATCCTGATAATAGTTATTTAGATAATATTTATCTGCAAATTTCCTGACGGAAAACCAATCATATTAATTTATGCAAATATTATACCACCATAACTATTCCAGCAATTCTTTTATTTCACTAATTACCCGTATCTGTAATTGCTTGTCTTCCAGATCTATTGTTCCAAAAATCATGTCATTGTGCCAGTAAATAAGTATCTCACCATTATATTTATCGTTGATATGAATGTCTCCTTCTTCAGGTGCCTTTCCCGTTTTCCCAGCAAATTCAAAATATTTGTTCAGCAATTTCAAGCATTCTTCTTTGTTTTCCCTAACAATAATAAACAATTTAAAATTCTTGTTTTCTCTTGAATAATCTGCAGCAAAAGCGCTTCCTAAGAAACTGTGACCAAGGAAATTCTCAGCAATGTATATTTCAGTCTCAGGTTTCTTGCCCTTTTCGGGAAACATAGCTAGTGTTTCCGGAAAATGGTCAATCCCTGCTATACTTACAACCACAGAATTAGCAATGGACATCATAGCATCCTCAACCTCTTCGGATTTTTCATGAGTTCTGACTTTTATATAATATTTGTCAGCCAGAAGATGGATCAATGATTCTTCGCGATATCCCTGGATTCCAAGGTCAATAAAACTGAAGCCGGGCGACCGCTCCGTACTGTATATTCCAAAAGCATCAAGGGGAGTAGCATGCTTAAATATCTCAACCTTAAAGGAAATATCTCCTTTTACATATTCAGCTATATATAATTCTTCAAAACTGTAACTCAGATAGGAATCTGCAGCACCATCAATATAGTCCCATAAAGTACCAGGATTATATACAGGGTATTCCTGCATTATCTCCCAACCATCTAATTCAGGAAACGTAATCGGCTCTGTTTCCCGGGCAACTGTTCTTAACCCCGGTAAACAAACCAATATTCCAGTTATTAATAAACTTATTTCTGATCTAATCAATTTGTGTTTCATGTGTTTACAATTTAATTTTCAACGGTCACATGTAGCTCACCCCGATTTTATCGGGGTTCGGTTCATATTATTGCTTTTACTGCATGGCCCTTATCCTTACCTCAATATTTTCATTTTTCAACAGAGGGATAAGTTTTTCAGGGTCTGTTTTACCATAGTGATAAGGATATAGTATTTTGGGTTTGAATAACCCGGCTGCCTTAGCTACCATCTCGGGTGTCATTGTATAAGGAAGATTCATTGGAAGAAATGCGATATCAATATTTTCCAGGCTTTTCATTTCCGGAATATTCTCGGTATCACCG
The DNA here is from genome assembly GCA_021163295.1 of Bacteroidales bacterium. Taxonomy (GTDB): domain Bacteria; phylum Bacteroidota; class Bacteroidia; order Bacteroidales; family VadinHA17; genus JADFUQ01. The sequence continues at coordinate 28,576 of JAGGXD010000213.1, read as the reverse complement.
GCAACATAAACTTTAATATCACCGAACGTGAATACATATCCATTACCAACCCCTTCCGGATGAAATGGTTCACCGCTGGGACGCCTGTTTTCCACATTATAAGCAGGAACAGCTTTTATCGGAAACCCCTCCCATTCCCATGTATCACCATTCGCAAGAACTTTCCCTTTACCGATCTTGTTAAAAGAATTCTGATTAAGAATTAATTCAGTGTTTTCTTTCCAAATCTCACTAATAGCTTTTTTATCAAGATGATCACCATGTTCATGAGTTACACAGATAAGATCAGCGTCAGGCATTAATGCATAATTCGCTTCACGCATAACAGGATCAATATGGATCACTTTATCATTGATGCGAAACATTAGCGTTGCATGACCAATAAATGTGATTTCCAGATCACCAGCGGAGGTTTCGAATATATCTTTCTCAAACTCTGTTTGAGCATCGCAGGAAAATGGAAAAACTATTAACATAAACAACAGAGTAACAAATAAATTAGCAAATAATTTTGGTTGCATAGCATCAGTTTTTATCATTAATTAACTATTCAATTTTCCGCACTTTTTGATTTTCAGTCGCGGCATCCACCATTTTTGCCCAACTCACTTTTTCGCCGCTGCTGACAGACTCATACTCGTAACCATTATCTGTCTTTAATAACTTACATTTCCCAAGGTTATATCTCAGTGATTCTACCATATCCCCTTCGTTAAGAACGTTACCGTCCAAATCAGCCATTCTTAGTTTACTACCCGGTCTACGGGAACCGTTTTTTCTAAACCATTTAAGCATAACGATTAAATTTTATTCACTATAAAGTTACAAAAATAATGATTAAATGAGTAAATGCATAAATGATTGAATAATTACTACGTGTTACGGGTCATATTAATTATACAATTTTTTATCAATCAATTATTTTCATAATTTTATATTTTTAAAATATTGGTTTTAATCAAACATCTAAGAATTATGATTAAAAGAAAAAGAAATTTAATGGTTTTGCTTATTGTCTTATTTGGAGCTAATGCTTTTGCCTATACCGGAGAAGTGATTGACTCGTTTAAGAATCCCGGTAATCATGCTACCGGCCTCACTTTTGATGGGAAATATTTATGGATGGCTGACAGGCAGGCAGATTTGTTGTTTCAAATAGATCCACAAAACGGAAAGATCATCCGTTCAATACCATCTCCGGGTTATTGGCCAACAGGATTAGCCTGGGATGGTAAATATCTCTGGAATGCTGATATTAAAGGTGGAATTCCTCTTGCAGAAAATTACAATGGGAAGATTTACAAGATAGATCCGGAAAATGGGACAATTCTACATTCAGTAATTGCACCAACCAACAGACCCAGAGGATTAACATGGGATGGGGAATATCTTTGGTGTATTGATGAAAGCGGGGGGAAAATTATACAATTCGATCCCGACGATGGTACAACCATTCGCTCTATCAATGCTCCCTCAACAGATTCGAGAGGTTTGACTTATGACGGAAAGTATCTATGGGTTTCTGACAGAAGACGGGATGAAATTTATATGGTAGATCCTTCGGATGGTTCGGTAATTATAATTGCTGATGCTCCGGGACAATTTGCCCGTGGACTTGCATGGATCGGAAATAATTTATGGGCAACAGATTCGCAGGAGGATATGTTTTATAAGCTCAAAGTGAATGACGGAGAGAAATATGTTAGAACTAATATGCGCAAAGAAAAAATTGATTACACATATCAAATAACCAATTATGGACCAGGAGAAGTCAAGAAAGCAGATATCCATTTGGCTATACCATCTAACCGGTTAACACAGGAAATTACCGGTGAAATTAAGTATAATCCGGGTTATACAAATGTTGTTATTGATAAATGGAATCAATCAACAGCTCATTATGAACTAAAGAATTTAAAAGCCGGCGAATCGAAAACTATACATATGGTTACAACCACAAAATTATGGGAAGTAAGATATTTCATTTTTCCCGATCAGGTTGGCACTCTGGAAGAAATTCCTAAAGAAATATCAACCCTATATCTGCAAAATAATGAAAAGTACCAGCTTAACCACCCAACTATTCAAAATGCTGTGAAAAAGGCTGTAGAAAATGAAGAAAACCCGTATTGGATAATCAGGAATATTTTTAACTATATTATCGATAATATGTATTACAAAATGGAAGGTGGATGGAATACTGCTCCTGCTGTTTTAGCCCGTGGAAATGGCTCTTGTTCTGAATATTCATTTGTTTTTATATCCATGTGCCGGGTTGCCGGTATTCCTGCACGCTATGTAGGTTCGGTTGTAATTCGTGGCGATAATGCAAGTATGGATGATGTTTTCCACAGATGGGTAGAAATTTATCTCCCGAACTACGGATGGATCCCTGTCGATCCAAGTGGAGGAGACAAAAGTCAACCAAGAGATCAGGCACTATATATCGGAGGACTGGCTAACAGATTTCTAATAACAACCCAAAGCGGAGGCGATTCGGAAACAATGGGCTGGACCTATAACTCAAACGAGTTTATCGTAACTGATCCAAAAACAAATGTAGTAGTCGAATATTTCGCAGACTGGGAACCAATTCAATAAAGGACATAGCTCCTACAGTCCCAGTTTTTCTTTTAATTTGGAGTATCCGCTCCGGCTGACAGGTATTGACTGGTTATTATTTATAATTACCTTATATGATTCTTTACCATACTGTTCTAGCTTGTTTATTTTATCTATTCTGACAATAAACGACCGGTGCACCCTGATAAATTGGTTACCAGGGAGGCTCTCTTCAAAAAATTTCATTGTTTGCTGCTTAAGAAACCTGTCTCCCTGAGTATAAACCATTACATAATCATCCTGGGCTTCTAAATAAATTATATCATCAACAGGGATAACATTTATGGTGCTTCCTGATTTCACCACAATCCGGTCAATTGTCTCCCCTGTTCCCTTTTTAAATAAAACACTTTTCTTATCAATATCGTCCTGTTTTTCACTGGTAATAATTCTGTTTATTGCCCGCTTTACTGCCTCTTCAAACCTGCTTTTTGAAAAAGGCTTAAGGAGGTAATCAATCGCATTCATTTCAAAAGCTTTCAGTGCATATTGATCATAAGCCGTTGTGAAAATAATTTCAGGTTGAAAATCAAGTAACTCAAGCAACTCAAAACCAGAGATTTTTGGCATTTGGACATCCAGAAAAACCAGATGTGGCTTTATCTTATTAATTCCTTTAGTCCCGGTAAAGCCATCTGCATATTCTGCTTTTATCTCAATATTTCTAAAAGGCTTCAGATAACTTCTAACCAGATCACGGGCAGGCTTTTCATCTTCAACAATTACTGCATTGATTATCATGGCAATTTATTAACAGGTTATTTTGATTCTACAGGAATGCTAATTCGTACAATAAATTCGTTTTCAGTTTTGCTTGTATAAAGTAAATCGTTCCTGCTATAGTTTAGTTGCAGCCTTTTACTTACATTTTTCAAACCAACTCCTCTGCCTTTTCTTGCAGGTATTTCCGGATCAAAGTTATTGATAACTGTTAAAGTATAAAAATCCTTTTTCATTTGACACTCAAGCCGGATAAATACAGGATCTGAACTTTCGTAAACACCATGTTTAACTGCATTCTCAAAGAGAGGTTGTAAAATCATATTGGGGACAAGAACCCCATTGCATTTCTTATCCATCTGTTTTTCAAATATTAATCTATCACCAAAACGAATTTTCTCGATATCCAGGTATAACTCAATATTATTCAATTCATCCTCAAGTAAAGTCATATCTCTCTGGTTTTTATCGATAGCATATCTAAGAAATTCTGAAAGTTTCACAACCATATCCCTTGCCTTTTCCGGATTGGTTATAGTTAGAGAACTTATTGAATTCAAGCTGTTAAAAAGGAAATGAGGATTGAGTTGAGACTTCAAAAGAGTTAGTTCTGATTCTTTGATAAGTGCCTGAAGTTCAGCCTCCTGCTTTGATTTTTTTTCAAGATCAGAATAATAAGTAATCAAATAGTATATAAGTAATATAATAAAATAATAGAATACACCGGCAACAAGTCGATAATAGCGTGCTTCATCCAGAAATATCAGATAAGATTTTTTATCATTCCAGAATGAGCTTAATATATATTCACTGAGAAATGTCCAGGAAAGCAGGCATACAACTACTATAGCAAGGTGATTAAGTACAAAAGAAAACCGTGTAGATCCAAGTGTATTAAGAAATCTGACAGGATACCATATCCCAAGTCCAATCAGTAAAAATAAGCCGTTATAAACCAAACTATCAAATAATACCACATCAAATGAGAACTCCTTTATGCGATAAATAAAAACAGCATGGACACCAAATATAAGTACCCATGCTGCAATATAAACAAGTAGTGTGATTCTTTTTCCTGTTATTGGATGCATCATTGTTTAAAAACTTTGAATTTCCCCACCCCCAAAAATAACAAGACCTTTTATTACAAGCTGCTTACCGGGGTCATAAACAATACGCGGGTCGGTGAGTCGTTTATCAGAGAATCCTCCGAAAACAGAAGTCACTTCTACTGTTACATCCCAATCTCTTGGAACAATAAACTTTCCGCCTCCAAATATTGTAAACACATCAATAATATTTTTTCCCATAGCCAATTCAGACTGAGTAAGATTTAATGTAGAACCTCCAAAAATATAAGTTACCTTTCCTCCTTTAAAATCTTTTGAAGTAATTAACCTTTCGCTGCCTCCAAAAATCGATAATTCATCAATATAATCCTGACTACCTGACGTTTGCAAATTTCGATGTCCGCCTCTACGGAAAAGGATAGCCAACCCAATAAAAATAAATATCATTGGCCAGAATATCCTCCTGAACTCATATGGTATATGTAATACATCAGGGACAAGGAAAAATCCTCCAATAAGAAGAAGTACAATACCTGTAGTTTTATTCTCTCTTGACGCAAGAAGGATTACACCAAGAACGATCAGTATCATCTCCCATGAGAAGAAAATATTCCGGATTGTGTATGGGAAGAAGTCAAAATTGTCAATTACCAGGAATGCACCTATCAGAACAAGAATTACTCCTAATATTGCACGTTTGTTACTTTTTTCATGTGTCATAATAATTAGTTTTTGTCAATAAAAAAATGATTTCTTAAAATTTCATTTCAAAAATATATTAAATGTTTTTAACTAAAAACGGAAAATCGGTGAAATACAGAAAACAATCGGCGAATAACGTAACGGAACTGCCAAAAGCAACACAATCTGTTGCTAACTCCTTGAGAATAACGAAACAAAAGCCTGTTTTTCCCTTAATAATTACAAAAATACCAATCCGTAACAATCTTATTATCAGCTTTTTTGGACTGAATTATTTTTTTTTGTATCTTTGCTTTGCTAAAAATTTGAGTATATCTTTAGACCCCTTCTATTGGGTGATATTTACAACAGAAAAGAGACCAAAAAGGATTGTTAATGACTGAAATAGAAAAACTTGAAAAAATAAAAATCAATGCTGAATCTCATCGGTTATTACTACAACTCATGGATGAGAACCCGGAGCTTAAAAAAATCATCCTGAACTCAGAAACAATAAATGATGTTACCAGACCAATAAAAAAATGGGCAATCGATATATTAAAATCTCATCCGGTAGCCATGAAGTATTACCGGAATGGGGTAAATGGGAATGGAAGAAAAGATTTTGAAAAGCTAACCTGGCAAGACTTTGCCGCGATCAGAATACTTGATTATATTGATAATGCCGGAAAAGAATATAAAGATTTAAACCTGCATGAAGATATTTCGGTAAGTGATCCGTTTAAACTTACCTGGCTGGCATTTCATTACGGAAAAGGAGGAGCAAAGTCATATTTCTTTCATGACATGATCCATCTTTTCAGGCAATTTTCTGGAAAAGAGACAAGAGAATTACCAACACAAGAGAAAATACGAGAGTGGATGGATAGACATCCTTCCGGACTTGATCCTGAAATTATTCGTCTCAGGGAAGAAAACCGTGACCGGATAATCTGGATAATTATAAATAAGATTGATGAAGGAAAGATAAATAGCAGGAAATACCATTTTATAGAAGGACTGTCACGGGAACAGAAATATTATCAATGTCTGGAATGGTGGAATGATAAAATGTTTCATCTCAGGTTTGCAGTCAGAGATCCCGACATGCTAAACGAAATGCTGGAATTCTCTATTGATCCTGATACCATGAAGATTCTATATGATGCACGAGATCAGGGTATTCCCTTTTTCGTCAACCCATATTATATCTCACTTCTAAATATCAGGGTTCCAACCTCAGCAATAGGTTCTGATCTTGCTTTGCGCGACTATGTAATTTATAGCAAGTATCTTGTTAAGGAATTTGGTCATATTATTGCATGGGAAAAAGAAGATGTTGTTAAACCCGGTAAACCTAATGCTGCCGGTTGGTTATTACCTAACGAATATAACATACACCGCAGATATCCAGAAGTCGCTATCCTTATCCCGGATACAATGGGACGGGCATGTGGCGGACTATGTTCTTCATGTCAGAGAATGTTCGATTTTCAAACCGGGTATCTGAATTTTGATCTTGATAAATTAAAACCCAGGAAAAAATGGAAAGATAAGCAGGAAGAATTATTACAATACTTTGAAAACGATTCCCAGCTTCGAGATATTCTTATTACAGGTGGTGATGCCTTAATGGCTTCAGATCAGTCGCTAAAAGATCTACTTGATGGCGTTTACAATATGGCTGTCAGAAAAAAGGAAGCTAATAAAAAACGTCCTGAAGGTAAAAAGTATGCTGAAATAATCAAGGTCAGACTAGGAACCCGACTTCCTGTATATCTGCCAATGCGAATAGACAAAAAATTAAAAAAAGTACTGGCTGATTTTAAAGAGAAGGCTTCCAAAATCGGCATTAAACAATTTGTTATTCAAACCCATTTTGAATCTGCCATGGAGATAACACTCATGGCAAAAAAGGCGATCAATACATTGATTGAAGCCGGGTGGATAGTAACCAACCAAACTGTATTCATTACAGCATCTTCAAGAAGAGGACATACAAATAAACTCAGAAAAGTACTTAACGAGCTTGGAGTTCTTTCATATTATACATTTTCCGTAAAGGGCTATATGGAAAATTATCATAGTTTTGCTACTAATTCAAGAGCTCTGCAGGAACAAATAGAAGAAAAAGTTGCCGGGAAAATACCTCACCAATATTGCGAAACAATAGCAAAACTCCCATCTAATCCAAAAGAAATAATAAATCAAATTGCAAAAATCAAAGAAGAATGTAACATACCGTTCCTGGCAACAGACAGAAATGTGCTTAATCTTCCGGGCGTTGGTAAGAGCCTTACGTTCAGAACAATTGGCATTACCCGGTATGGACGGAGAATTTTAGAATTCAATCATGATCCAACCAGAAATCATAGCCCTATTATCCATAAAATGGGGAAAGTAATAATTATCGAATCCAAAGCAATAAGAGTATATTTGGAACAACTGAAAGAAATGGGTGAAGATATCTCAGAATATCAAGACCTTTACGGATACTCTATCGGCGAAACAGAAGAAAGAATGTCGCTGTATGAGTATCCTGAATATGACTTCAATGTTACCAAAGAAATGACCAATCTTGAAATACCCGATATCGTAGAGTAACCTACTTCTTTGCCATCTTCAGTGCCTCCGTAGTAGTATAATACTTTGTTATCATATTTGGGACTTCCCAGGCAGGGAGTTTTCCATCAACAAGATATTCAAGAAATTTACCGGTAACTTGTCCAAAATGCGCTTCGTGTCCGACACGGTATTTATCCGGAATCTCAATTCTCCATCTCTTATCATCTTCCTTCACTACCTGTAATCCTTCTTTTGCAATATCATGTTTCACAGCTTCTTTTAATTTCTTTTCAAACTCTCCTGAGTCAACATCCCCGATAAGTTCAATATACAATTCCGGACGATAATTTTCTTTTTCTCCCTGCTGAATGATTAGATTTGCCAATGTTCCTTTCATAATGGAATAATGAGTATCTCCTCCTCCTTCAGGTGCCTTAAAATTCCATTCAACCTTCACTTTTGCCCAGATATCCCTGATCCTGTATATTATCTCGCCATTGGCATCCACCAGCAGATTTCCTTCATCGATATCTTTTTCCAGGTATCCGGGAAATTCACCAATACCTGTAACTTCCTGAAATTCTCCAGCGGTCAGTGAAGTAGACCAATGAGTTGATTTGTTTATTTCTATATCGTCTTTTTTAATGATCTCTTCAGGATAACATTCCCACTGAATCAAATCAACAAGGTGAGTAGTTACATCAACAAGTCCATCCCCTTGCTGACCGGTATCAAAGAACCAGGGTGGTCGTTTTAATGGTTTTCCTGATACATATTTAAAAAAGTGGTGAACGCTCTCCTTTGTAATTGCCGGGTTTTCAGGAGATCCATGGTTTATCTGTCCAAATATTTCAGGAATTCCTGAGAGTTTCCGCTGTAAAATTGAAGTAATCTCATGGCGCTCAGTCATAATATCATACAATAAAACTCCTTTTTCTTCAGCAACTTCAAATGCTTGCTCCAGTTTCAAAAAGTCTTCCGGAAAAATAATCATGGGCTTATCTGCCAGCACATTAAGACCGGCTTTAACCGAATTCAGAATATAATCTGTTTTAATACTATTATTGCCCGAGAGTATAACCACATTTCCCGGTTTCTGAAGAATCATTTGATTAAAATAGTCAGGACCTATAAAAACTTTTTCATACCATTCGGTTGGTTCATTATCCCTGTTATTATATCTCTCTATTCTATTCAAGTAATCCTGAACATCAGGACCTTCGGGTCCAAAAACATATACAGTCGGATCAATTTGGGGATACATTACCTTTTGAACAAGGCTCGCATGAAAATGACCGGGATCCAGGATCATTAAAACCACCTCTCCATTATCTCCCTTAAATTGATTTACACTATTTTTCATTTCATTTCTTTCTTTTGATTCTCTATTACAAGAAATTGTAAGCGAAAAAATAGCCACCATATAAATCATAAATACGTTTTTCATTGTATGCTTTCTATCATTATTAAATAGCAAATCCAGTTCCAAAAGGATAACGCTGAGGACGGGATAACATCGAATTCGCTTCATCGTTATCTATAAAAGACTCTTTTTCAGGGTCCCAGTAAAGTTTTCCCGGAAGTTTCATCGCTATATGATTCACAAGGCAGGCAGAACAGGAGCGGTGTCCTATCTCTGCCGGCGCTACTGTTTCTTCCCTGCTGATTATCGAATCAATCCAGTTTTTATGCTGTTCAGGACTATCATAGAGATGTATCTCGTTTGGTCCAATTACCGAATCCAGTATTTTCCTGTTGGATGCGTCCAGTGCCTGAAGTTTAGTGTTACCAACAGTTGGATCGGATGAAGTTACCTGAACAGCTCCCCTGGACACAAAGATCCAGCCCTCTGAACCCATAAACTTAACCCCATTGGGATAATCACCGCTAAGATGCATTATTACACCATTGGCATATTTAGCTCTGTTTTTAAAATTTCCATGTACATTCCACAAACCTTTTTTCGGGAACTCGGCACTACCTTCTATCTCAACAGGTCCGGTATACTCCGTTCCCATTCCCCAGTGTGCAGTATCAACATGATGAGCACCCCATCCTGTTATCATCCCTGCTCCAAACTGTTCACATCTAAGCCAGCCCGGGCGGCTGGTAATATCAGTTTGCGAATGAACCCGTTTCTCTGTATAATAAACAGATGGCGTTGAGCCAAGCCACATATTATAATCAAGGTTTCCAGGTACAGGCATTTCCGGTTCTTCCGGTCCTGAGGGATCACCGGGCAAACCTATGTATATAGTATGGATATCTCCTATCCTGCCATTTCTAACCAGTTCGCATGCTTTTTTAAACTGAGGCCATGGGTCAACAGATCTTTGCTGACTTCCCTGTTGAAAAATACGTCCTGTACGAGCGACAATATTACTCATCTGCCTGCCCTCTTCTATTGTTAATGATGCAGGCTTCTGCAGATATATATCCTTACCGGCAAGAGCAGCTTCAATAGCCGGCTGAGCGTGCCAGTGATCAGGTGTTGAAATAATTACTGCATCAATATTCTTGTCAAGGAGCATTTCCCGGTAATCCTGGTATAAGGCAACATCCACAAAATTCTTCTTCCCCTTTTTTTCTTCATAATAGTTCAGCACCCACTCCTTCCCTAGTGCAAGACGGTTACGGTCAACATCTGCTATTGCTATTACACGTACGATATCATGTTTAATAGTTAATGGAAGGTCATGAGTTGATACAATACGTCCAAAACCTATTTGGGCAATATTAATTTTATTAGATGGGGCAGTTTTCCCAAAAACAGATGATGGGATAATGGTTGGCAGAATAAAAACACCAGCCATTCCTGCTAAAGAAGTTTTAACAAATTCTCGTCGTGTATGTTTACCCGTTTTCTTTTTCATTTTTTTTACTTTTTATTAATTTTTATCGATCTGGTCAAAGGTCAAAGAATCAGTATGTATCCTGGAATAATCCAGTTCAGGAATTCCTTTGAGAACCCACGTGATCCCACCCAGAATATGTTTTATATATACCTGATCTGAATAATGTTCAGGTTTGTGTCCCAGGGCTGAATAGAATTGTCTTCCCCCATCATATTCATGATACCAGGCAAGCGGAAATAATTCTCCAAAGATCTTTCCGGGGTATTTATCTTTCTCAGTGTCTTCAATAGTTGTAAGGTCTGCTGCAAGCAGTACATGGATATCAGGGTTAATATTATCCAGGTAATAACATTCATCTTCCCACTTCCATATATCGTCCAGAAATCCTGTAGCAGAATTATCATGATCAATAACCCGGATATCAAACTCCTGGAATGGAGGATGACGATAGAATTTACCACCCAGCATAGCCCAGAACCAGGGCCAGTTTCTTTCAGATCCACATGCAGAATGAATTCCCACAAAACCACCTCCCGCTTCAATATAATGAACCAGTGCAAGTCTTTGTTCATCTGTATCGAAAACCTGGTTATTGGTATTAGAAAAGATCAGACACTGATAATCAGAAAGTTTTTCCCTTGTAAAATCAGCAGGATCTTCAGAAACATCAACAAGAAAACCATTCTCCCTGCCAAGTTGTTGTATTGCTTTTATACTGGCAGGTATATTATCATGAACATACCCTTCTCCATTTTTTGTATAAACCAAAACCCTTGGTTCTTCAGTGTTCGCCTGACCGGAACACGCCTGCATCAGGGCCAAAACTATTAATAAAATTAAAGTAATCCTGTGTTTCATTGTAAATTGAATTTATGTTAATCAAGGGTTCTATTCATTATTAAGCTTTTTAATTGTTTCCGTAAAGGCCAAAATATTCTCAGTTGAAATATCCTGTGGCATTCCTCCGCCACACGACCAGATTATTTTTTCCTTTCGATTCACTGTTTTCCATGTTTTCTCAACTGCACTTTTTACATCATGAACAGACCCTGCAGCCAGCACATCACGGGGAGGTATATTTCCAACCAGCACAATTTCCTTACCCACTCTCTCTTGCATATCCGGTATGGAATGTTTATAACTAAAATTAAACATATTAATACCTGTTTCTTCCAGATAAGGTGCACAAACAAGACCATGAGCATCATTATGAAAAAGCTTTATTCTTGCATCAAAAACATTAAAAATATTTTTAAAGTAAGGAACAAAAAACTCTTTTATATGGTGTTCTCCAAGAAAGCCAACTATATCATCCAGAATAAATATACCATCAATACCAGGAAACAATTCCTTCTGATATTTTAACCAGTCTTCAAGGAAATCGGTAATTAGTTCAATAAGTTCGTGAATTTTTTTCGGGTGCATTGATATTGCCAACATCAATTCGGTGGCACCCATAAGGTATGAAGCAATGTTCAGAGGTCCGCGGGTAACAGCAAATTTAATAGAGTGACCAAAGCTTTTTATTTTCTCCTCGTTAAGTTTCAGCCTGTTAGTAATAAGCGGAAGGAGTCCGTCTTTGGTGGAATCAGGTTTCTTAAGCAAATTGATATCTTCAATAGAATTTATGATTTTTTTCACGAAAGGTAATGATCTCTTTTCCCATACGACAGGGGCACCAAAGGCAGAAGACTCAGCAATCATTCCAAATTCAGACCAAAAACCTGGTAAAAAAATTATATCAGGAAAGGTTTTGTGGATTTTTAAGTTTGACTTAAACCAGAGATCATCAGACGAGTAATAATCGAGAGCAGAAATTCCATACCATCCGGGAATCCAGGGACTATCTACAATAAAACCGGTAACCGGATTCTTGTTCCCGGTGCCATTGATAATATTTATTAACCGGTCCCATTGTTCAGCAGTCATATTATGAGTTACATATTACGAAATAATCACCGCATCACCCCATTTCCTCATCACCTCATATCCTTAATTAATCCATTTTCAACCCAACCACCAGAACATCATCAATCTGGTCCAGCTCCCCAATCCACTCGATAAGAGTTTCATCCAGTATCTTTCCCTGTTCCTCCATAGACTTATCTTGAATATCAAGGATAAGTTTCTTGAATTTTTTAGACATGTATTTCTTTCCAAGCGGTCCGCCAAACTGATCAACATAACCATCAGAAAGCATATATAGTGATAGTCCGGGTTTTAATTCAAGGTCGGTATGACTAAAATGGTCATATTTTTTTGATGAGATACCAATTGGCATCTTATCTGCACTAACTTGTTCAAGAAGGTAATCATCATTATTAAGTGAGCCTTTTGATAAATCCAGTTCATCACCATTTTTCAATTTCGTTTTCTCATCTGAATTAAGCTCCCGAACCATATACAGGGGATTGTAAGCACCTGAGTACTGAATAGTTTTATTATGCTTATCCAGGATAATCAATGCGAGATCCATTCCATCTTTAGTTTCATCTTCCACTTCCCCTGTTTGTTTAAGAGATGTCATTACGTATTCCCGCAGTGCATCAAGCATCTCACCTGATTTTTCAATCTCAGGTTTTGCAATTATTTCATTCAAAAACGAAATTCCCAAAAGACTCATAAAAGCTCCCGGAACACCATGTCCCGTGCAATCTGCTGCAACGATAAACATTTTACCTTCACGTTTTGCCATCCAGTAATAGTCGCCACTAACCACATCCCTTGGTTTAAATAAGATAAAATTGTTTGGGAAATTCTCTTCCAGGATATCTTTCGATGGCAACATGGCTCTTTGTATCCTTCTGGCATACAATATACTATCTTCCAGCTCTTCTTTTTGTTTTCGTATTTCAGCAGTCCGTTCAGAGATAATACCTTCAAGTCGGATATTCTCATTCCTAAGCCTGCGAGTGTACAAATTAACAATAACTATAATAATTATTATAGCAACTATTATATAGATAAAATAAGCAAGACCTGTTTGGTACCAAGGTGGCGATATTGAAAATTCGTACAAAGCAGGATTGCTTTCAATTCCGAAAGTATTCAGAGCCTGAACATAGAATATATAATTGCCCTGCCGCAGGTTTGTAAAAGTAAAATCTGTTTTTTCATTCCATCTTGACCATTCATCAGAATATCCTTCAAGCCAGTAACGGTATAACGTTGCCTCTTCCTGTTCAAAAAATGGTGCTGCCCATTGGAAAGTAAAATTATTATACTTGTATTTTATCTCCTGAACTAATTCCTCTGGTTGTGATAAATCAACACGAAATTGTCCATTTTCTGCAATAGAATAGTTGGTTCCGTAAAAGAGAACAGAGTCTGTGCCGATATTTACCTGACGAATTAAAGTATTATAAGGTATTGAGAAATCCTTCTCAAAATCTCTGTCATATTTATAAAGTTCATTTGATACTCCCATCCAAATAATTCCTTTATCATCACTATAAATAGCATCAATTGCTTTATTAGGAATTCTTTTTAAAGAGAGATCCTGCTTATTGGTTCCGTCAGGATTCTTCTTCATAACTTCAACCCACTTACTGTTTTCATCCTGCAGGCTGAACCATAAATCACCATTTGCAGCTTTGATCATACGGAATATTTCTATCTCTCCACTGGAATACCTGCTGCCAAAAGTCGAATCCGGTTCAAATTTTTCCTTTGTTTCATTAAAGCTATACAGACCTTCTTGTGTAATGAAATAGATTTTATTGTCAAGTTTTGAAATAAAATTTCTATCATTCCTTGGTAATCCATCTTCAGTTGTAAAAGTAGTGATAACAGTATCCCCATCTGAAAAATCCATCATTTTCACTCCATCAAATGAGGAACATAGCCACAATCGACTTTTTTCATCCTCAGTAACCGACCTGATTTCCTGGTGGAATTTCTTTTCATATGTTTGATACCAAATTCCATTCTTGTATTCAAGGATCACAAATGAAGTGTTTAAGCCAAGAAAAATTTTGTTTCCATTTATAGATGACCCGGCTAACTCAAAGACAAAGTACTTTCGCTCTTGAGGTATATTGCCTACAACATTCTTATCAATCAGGATCCCATCTTCTATCCCGGATATATCAAATAATCCCTCACCACTCCCAACCAAAAGCCGCTCAGGAATCGTTCCTCCGGCATCAAATTTCAGAAACGACCATGCTTGACCATTAATATTGTCAACTTTTCGAAAGGTGACAGTTCTATCACCTTCCATAAAATATACCCCTGAGCTGGTACAAATAAATATTTTTCCTTTATATTGAATAATATCATTAATACTATTTTTAAACCCGGATGATTCAGTAAATTTTGTTAAAGGTGAGTTAATTTCAAGCTTGGCAATACCAATATCTAAAGCGAGCCAAAGAGGAGATTGAGAAGGTTGTGAATGGTTAACATATGAAGAAAATACCATTTCATCCTGCAACCCGTTACTTTTATCAAATTGTTGGATAATCTCACCTTCGTTATTAACAATCAAAAATCCGCCATCTATAGTGGCTAATCCCACTCTGCCATTTCCCAGTGGAATAACCTGGGATAACCCTCTTTCTTTAATATAATTATTTGCATCAGCAGATATAATATTTTCTTCAATATTCCCTGTTTCCGGGTCATATGATACAATTCCTTTCTTATAAGATCCAATCCAGATTTTATTATCTTCACTGGGTATCATCCCCATAATAGCATGCACATTGAAGTAGTCACCTCCTTTAGCAACCCTGAATGAATCAGCATCAAGTATAAGTAAACCCGCTTCATGATCTCCATGATATATCTGATTATTTACAGGGAAGCTTTTAAAGCCATACTTAAAACCAAAGCCCGGAATATCAATAACTGTCAATGAATCTGTGTCGGGAGAATATTTGAAAATCAAATGCAGACTACAAAAATATATATGATCTTCAAAAAAAAATGTTTTCAGTACAGTAGTAAAACTGCGGGAAGCGGTATCAATTTTGTTAATAAGACTTTCATAATAAAGATCGCCTGTATTTCCCGGTTGCAGGTATCCGATTTCACCTATAGCTCCAACATACACTGTCCCATAATCATCAATCCCTAAGGATAAAACCATAGAATTATTTGAGATTGGAATGTTTCTCCAGTTCACTCCATCAAATTCAAGAACCCCATTATCTCCATTACCGAAATACATCACACCGCGATTATCCATTATAACAGCCCAGTTCTGAGCACCTGCACCTATTTCATCCGGAGAATAATTTTTTATAAAAGGGAGCCCTTTCCTGTATACTTCAACAGCATCCTGTGTATAAGAAAATAGTGTAGAAAAAATAAAGACTCCGGCAATTATTAAAAATCTTTTCATGATGTGGCGTTGAAATAATATTAATTAATTATCATTACAAATTTAGCTTAATAAAAATAAGGAAAAATATATTATATTTATAATTTACTAACATAAATATAATCAACTTCTTTGTTAATGGTAATGGGTTAATAATGAGGGTCGTAAAGATCGGGGGGTTTCTTATACTTTTTTTCTGTTTGTTTGTCTGGAACAGTTATGCCCAAACTTCAACCAGGGTGAACCTTGTTCCTGAAGCAACCGGCTTGGATATTATATCAAATAATATAAATTCTCTTAAAATACAATTTAAATTATCCTCGTATAATCTCCTTCCGGTGAACACCGGTGAAGGAGACTTTATCAGACTGGTTGTTGGAGGTTTTCAGACTAACTATAATGAAGGGCTTCCGGAATTACCGGAATTGAACAAATTAATAAAGATCCCGGCAGGAGCAGAAATAAGAATAGTACTAAAATCGATAAAAGAGAAAGAAATTCCACTTGCACAATACGGCATACAGAACAAAATATTCCCATCACAGCCATCCGGACAAAAACAAATAAGTTCAGATAGTCTTAAATTCTTATTTAACAAACCGTTTTATTCTCTTAACAGGTTCAATAAGGATAAATTTATTAAAGTAGAAGAAAAAGGAAAAATACGGGGACAAAGAATTGCCGGATTACAGATCTCTCCATTTAGGTATAATCCTGTTTCCAATATATTGAAAGTCATTTATAAAGCTGATATTGAGATTGTTTTTGAGAATCCCGATATAGAACAGGATAAAATGTTAAAAAATAAATATAAAAGCCGGGCATTTGAAAATACTCTCAGCAAGATACTCAGCTACAAAACAGAAGAGACAAAAAGTGCAGAAGCTGAAAGCCCCGTTAAATATGTCATCCTCTCAGATACGATATTTCACGATATTCTTCAACCTTTTATCAAATGGAAAACACGGAAAGGATTTAATGTTATTGAGTTATACACCGGAGAAAACGGTGCAGGCACCACCCGTGAGGAATTGAAGGATACCTTAAAAGGAATTTATGTATCGGCGACTCCTGAAAATCCTGCTCCAACATTTTTATTGATTGTCGGTGATGTTGAACAAATACCAGCATCTCAGTCATCAGGACAGGTAACTGATCTTTACTATGCGGAATATGATGGTAATGGAGACTATCTGCCTGATGTTTTCTATGGTCGTCTTTCAGCCAGAGACACATCTGAACTTATCCCGCAAATTAATAAGATCATGGAATATGAACAATATCTGTTTCCTGACCCTTCATTTCTTGATGAGGCAGTAATGATTGCAGGTGTAGACGGCTCCTATGCCTCGGTCTGGGGAAATGGCCAGATCAACTACGGAACCAACTATTATTTCAACCCTGCTCATGGCATTAACTCTCACACATACCTTCACCCGGAATCAGGAAGCAGTTCCGATAGTATAATAAAAAATATCAGCGATGGTGTCGGGTTTGTGAATTATACAGGGCATGGAGTATCTAACCGATGGTTAAATCCGGAGTTTAACATCAGTGATATTGACAGCCTCAAAAATTTGAGTAAATATCCTTTGATGATAGGTAATGGTTGCTCTACTGCAACTTTCCAATTGGGTAATTGTTTAGGTGAAGCACTTGTCAGGGCGAAAGAAAAAGGAGCCCTGGGATACATGGGTTGCACAAACGACTCATACTGGGATGAAGACTATTACTGGGCTGTTGGTATTGGGCCCATAAAAGCCAACCCGACATATGCAGAAACCGGATTGGGAATGTACGACCGTGTTTTTCATGATAACGGGGAACCGGAAACAGACTGGTACACAACCCAGGGGCAAATGATGTATGCAGGGAATCTTGCTGTTACAGAAAGTAATTCAACACGTAGTAAATATTACTGGGAAATATATACGATGTTAGGCGACCCTTCGTTAATGGTATATTTTTCTGTTCCTGATCCAATGGTTGTAAATGTCCCGGACACATTGCCTGTAGGTATTTATAATCTTCATTTTCAATGCGAACAAAATGCTTATGCTGCTCTTTCTATCGACGGCAAATTACTGGATGCAACCTACACCGATGCATCAGGTGTTGCTATACTCGAGTTTCTGCCTGTTGACTCAGTAAAACTTGCTGAACTGGTAATTACTAAACAAAACCGGAAACCATTTATTGACACATTGAATATTGTCGCGGATAATGGTCCTTACGTTACTTATAAGGATCACATTTTGGAAGACACTGCCGGAAATTACGATCATTTAGCTGATTGGGGAGAAAAAATAGGAATTACTCTTACTCTGGAAAATACCGGTCCTGAAAATACCGGTGGTGTTATTACAAAACTATCTACAAAGGATTTATTCATTCAACTTCTGGACAGTATAGAATCATATGGAACTGTGAATGCACACACTAATTCGACTATCCAATATGCCTTTCAGATAAAAATAATGGATAGTATTCCGGATCAGCATATGGCAACCATGCATCTGGAAATTACTGATTTCGCAGGAAATAATTGGGATTCATATTTCAGGATAAAGTTAAATGCCCCTGTTTTGGAAATTGGTAAAACAAAGATATTAGATATCGCAGAAGGAAACGGGAATAATAAGCTTGACCCCGGAGAAAAAGCTGATATCCAGGTTGAGATATCTAATATAGGACATAGCAGTACATATGATCTTACAAGTTCACTTATTACATCAAACAGTTATGTTGCTATTCAAAATGAAACATTTATTTTTACTGAACTTAAGGAATCGGAAACGAAATATGCTTTATTCACCGTAGAGATCGATTCTTCAGCTCCGCAGGGGACAATTGCAACATTTAACCTTAGTTCCGGTTCAGAGAATTATTTAGCCAAAGACTCATTCAATCTTCCCATAGGACTAATATATGAAAGTTTCGAAAGCGGTGACTTCTATCAGTATAACTGGAAAAACGACAGTTTGTATCCCTGGACCATTGTCTCTTCCAGTCCCTATGAAGGAAGTTTTACAGCACAATCAGGCTCCATCAGTCATAGCCGGAAATCGGAACTATCCATGTCACTTGAAATATTTACTGATGATACTATCTCGTTTTACCGGAAAATCTCATCTGAAAATAATTACGATTTTCTGAGATTTTATATTGATTCTGTTCAGGTTGAAGCATGGTCGGGCGTGAGTAATTGGGCACTGCAGGAATATCCACTTTTCACCGGCGACCATACACTCCAGTGGATATATATGAAGGATGGATCAGTAAGCCGCGGAGAAGACAAGGCATGGATTGACTTTATTGTTTTCCCCGATTATACATTTACAAAATTCAATATTGGTCCAGGCCAGTTGATAACCCCCATGTCAGGGCTGAACCTTACCAATAGTGAAGATATTATTGTAGAAATAAAAAACTTTGGCTCAGAACCTGTTGACTCTTTATATGCAGGATATAAGGTTGATGGTGTAAATATAGTTGTTGACACAATACGATCTGTTTTGGATCCTTACGGCTCTCTACTACATACATTTTCAATTCCTGCCGATCTTTCACTGTTTAAAGAATACAGGTTTGAAATCTTCACGATTCTTTCCAGGGATAACTTCCGTGGAAATGATACTCTAACAATAATAGTTGAAAATATACCGACTATTGATGTTGGTGTATTATCTTTTGCATTACCTGCTCAAAAAACCTATTATACGAATGATGAACCGGTTAGCATATGGATTGGTAATTTTGGAACAATTTCCGTATCAGAATTCCCGGTATTTTATTCAATTAATGATTCAATCCTGACAAGCGATTTTGTTGATACACTAATTTCTGCAGGTGATAGCATCCTTTTTATATTTTCATCAACCGCTGATCTTTCTGACTTCCAGTCATATACAATTTCAAGCTATACGCAATTGGATGAAGACACTACTTACCATAACGACTCAGTCTTTATTTTAATTGACCACCATACCAGTCTTAAGCAGGTTCCATTAGACTGGCTTACAGAAATAAGTTTATTTCCAAATCCGGCGAGAGATTTCCTTAATCTTTCGGTTAAAACAACTGATGAGGGAGAGTTTTTGGTTCGAATAATGAACCTTACCGGGCAAGTTATATTAGAAAAAAAATATTATGTTCCGGAAGGATTTCAAACAATAGAAATACCGATAAATACTTTAATTCCGGGTCCTTACCTTTTTACTATCTATGTTGATGAAAATGTTGTGGTTTACCGGATCCTTA
Source organism: Bacteroidales bacterium (assembly GCA_021163295.1). GTDB lineage: Bacteria > Bacteroidota > Bacteroidia > Bacteroidales > VadinHA17 > JADFUQ01. The sequence continues at coordinate 8,477 of JAGGXD010000213.1, read as the reverse complement.
AACAATAAATACTTTACAGATATGGAAGAAAAAATACCTACAAGAGATGAAGCCTGGATGCTTTTTAAAAAGTATAATGAATCTGAGAGTCTCACAAAACACGCACTGGCAGTAGAAGGTGTAATGCGATATATGGCAAAGAAGTTTGGAGAAGATGAAGAAAAATGGGGATTAGTAGGATTGGTGCATGATCTTGATTATGAAAAGTTCCCTGATCAGCATTGCCAAAAAACTGAAGAGATACTAAAAGAAAACAGGTGGCCGGAGGAATTGATACGTGCAGTATTAAGCCACGGATGGCAAATTGTAACCGATGTTGAGCCCAAAAGCCTGATGGAAAAAACCTTATATGCTATTGATGAGCTTACAGGACTAGTTGTAACATCTGCTCTGGTAAGACCATCACGCAGCGTTCTTGACATGAAGGCAAAATCAGTAAAAAAGAAATGGAAAGATAAAAGGTTTGCAGCAGGAGTAAACCGGGAAGTAATTGAAAAAGGAGCTGAATTATTAAATATCGAACTATCAGAATTAATAACCGATACAATTATGGGAATGCGTGAAGTTGCTGAAGATATTGGTTTGAAAGGTGATGTGGAAATGAAGAGTTTATAAGTGTATAAGTTTAGAAGCTTAGGAGTTAAGAAGTTGAGAATATATCTATTCTAGATAGACCTGGAAATCTTACAAATAAACTCATCAACAAATCAACAAATAAACTTTCACATTATATGAGAACTTTTGTGTTAGGAGATATCCACGGAGCGTATAAAGCTCTGAAACAATGTTTTCAGAAAGCGGAATTTGATCATGAAACAGATCAGCTGATATGCCTGTTCATGCATGTGAAGTATGGTTAATGGATACTGGTGCAGGATGGCAGGGTAAACTATCCATGATGAATATTGATACTAAAGAGATATTTCAAAGCGATCCTATCGCTGATCTTTATCAAGAACATACCGGACGATCGGGTATCATCTAAATTAAAAATTAAAAATTGGTGCTTGTTTTTTGTGATTTTTACTATTTATTTACTAATGCAAAACACAATTATGGAAAAAGAATCTCTGTTTGGTAAAAATATTGATGAACTTAAAGAAGTAGCTGTAAAATCAGGAATGAAGGAATATGCTGCAAAACAAATAGCCGACTGGTTGTATAACAAAGATATTCGTGATGTTGATGAGATGACTAACCTGTCGAAAAAGAATCGAAGTGTACTTAAAGAGAATTATCAAATTGGATTAGAAGATCCGGTTAATGAACAAACATCAGCGGACGGAACAAAAAAATATCTGTTTCCTGCAGGTGAGAATAAATTTATCGAAACTGCTTATATCCCTGAAGAAACCAGAAATACTATTTGTATTTCAACCCAGATAGGTTGTAAATACGGATGTGTATTCTGTATGACCGGTAAGCAGGGATTCCAGGGCAATCTTACATCGGGACAAATAATAAACCAACTCAAAAGCCTGCCTGAAAAAGATGTTATCAGCAACATTGTTTTGATGGGCATGGGGGAACCACTTGATAACCTGCAAGAAGTAATGAAAGCCCTTGACCTGTTAACATCTGACCGGGGTTTCGCTATGAGTCCCCGGCGGATTACACTTTCAACTGTCGGGATACTTCCTGCCCTGAAAGAGTTTCTTAATAAAAGTGAATGTCACCTGGCATTAAGCCTCCACTCCCCTTTCAAAGAAGAAAGACAAAAACTTATGCCTGTTGAAAACAAATATCCTTTTATCAAAGTTCTTGACCAAATAAAAGAAATTGACTGGAGCGGTCAGAGAAAATTTTCTATCGAATATATTGTTTTCAAAGGAATAAACAATTCACCCAAACATGCAAGAGAATTATCACGTTTACTGAAAGGTATCAAATGCAGGGTAAACCTTATCCGGTTCCATTCTATTCCCGATTCAAAACTCAAAGGGGAAACATATGAAAAAATGGAAGAGTTTCAGAATGAGCTTAAATCACAAGGTATTTTTACAACAATCCGCAAATCACGCGGTCAGGATATAGCAGCGGCATGCGGACTATTGTCAACAAAGTAAGATTACATACTCCCCCCAACTTTCTCAAGAAGCTTTTTAGTAGCCATAACTCCCTCAACCTCACTTAGAACCCTGCCTTCATACTCAATACCGATATATCCGGTATAACCGGCTTCTTTAACAATCTTCAGCATTTTGTAGAAATCTGTTTCTGTTTCATTGCCCTCTTCATCAAACTCATGAGACTTTGCGCTTACTCCTTTGGCAAAAGGCATCAGCTCTTTCACTCCTAGATAGCGGTCATATTCTTCATCGGCACTAATACGGAAATTGCCAAAATCAGGAAGGGTACCACAATTAGGATTATTAACCTTACGGATAACATCAGACATCCATTTTCCGTTAGATGAGTATCCTCCATGATTTTCAACTATCACACCAATATTTTCTTTTGATGCATATTCGGTCAGTTTGCTCAAACCATCCACTGCAGCTTCAGCCACTTCTTCCATTGTTCCCTTACCACGGGCATTAACACGAATAGAATGACATCCCAGGAATTTGGCAGCTTCAACCCACTTGTAATGATTCTCTACAGCCTTTTGACGCTTAGCATCATCTGTTTCTCCAAGATTACCTTCAGCATCAATCATAATAAGAACATTCTTCATTCCCAGATCACTTGTCCGGCTTTTGAGTTCAGTCAGATATTCCTTTCCGGCATTTTTGAAGAATTGATTTACATACTCCAAAGCATGAATATCAAAGTTCTTCTGTGAAAATTCGGGAAATTCAAGATTTGAAAGCTTCTTGGCAAAAAGCATTTTGTGCAATGACCATTCAGCTATTGATATCTTAAAGTACATATCAGAATTAATCAGACCAGCTCTGAGGAATGAAGGAGCAATCATTAATCCGGCTCCACCAATACCTGCTTTTTTTAAAAATTCTCTTCTTTTACGATCCATATTTTAAATTTTAGATAAAAAATGGAAAGACCAATCAGCCTTTCCATTTCTTATAGATTCATAATAATAATTATAATTCTTTAATCTTAATACTCCTGTACCACACATCATCGCCATGATCCTGAAGACCGATAAAACCCTCGGAAGCAACATTAGCCCAATCAGGATTCAACTCCGGGAATTTACTTCCGGCAACCAATTCATTCCATTCCGGTGTCCACAGATGGTATTCAAGTACAACCTCACCATTCATATAATGCCATACCGATCCTTTATAAACCTTAACCTCTACACTATTCCATTCACCTGCCGGCTTAGCATTTTGAGGAACTGCAGGTATAAGATCGTACAATGAACCTGCTTGCCGGTTACCATCTTTACCGGCATTTGCATCCGGATGCCTTTCGTTATCCAGAACCTGCATCTCGGGAGCGGTTTTCCAGATAGGACCCAATTCGGTATTTTCCTGGCCTAAATAAAGAATTCCACTATTACCACCTTCTGAAATTTTCCATTCCAGTTTCAGGTCGAAGTTTGAGAACTTCTGGTCATAAATAATATCACCACCATCGGCAGCACCGGCTTCACCTCTTCCGGAACCAAGCATATGCATTGTTCCGTCTGCAATTTCCCAGGCCTCTGGGAAATGATCTTTTCCGTATCCGCGCCATTTTCCAGGTGACTCCCCGTCAAACATTAAAATCCATCCCTCTTCCACCTCTTTATCAGTAAGTGTATTGGGCTCAGCCACTACTTCAGCAACTGCTTCAGCAACAGCCTCAGTCCCGGTCTCTTCATCTGATGATTTAACACCAGGTTTACATGAAACCATAAAAGCAATAACCAGAATTGCTGTTAGAGAAAATAATTTATTAATTTTCATACTAATATTTTTATTATTTGGTTTAACAATATATTAACCGGATTAACTTGGCATATCCGGTAATGACCAGCCTTCACGATAATCGTGCTTAATAAGTTTTTCCGCAAATTGCCTGGCACTAAACGGCTTAGTCCAATCTTTATTAAAGGTTGGATGTCCATCCTTAATCGTGAAATTGTCAGCAACACATGTACGAATATTCTCGTCATCACCGATATTAGTGAATTTCATGTTTTTACCATCCCATTCAAGTTCTTTATTCAATCCCTGCAGGCGAACAGCAAGAACACCCATAACAACCATCTCATTGAAAGGACCTGCCTCTTTGAATGAAGAAGCAGTATCAACACGATTCTCAGGACTCTCTTTACAAGCGCGTACCCAATCCATTTCATGACTGGTTTCTACTCTGCGTACTGTTTTCGGAACATCAGGTACACGACCTGACAACAGCCATGGATCTTTACCATAGCAACCACATACCAATGTGTCTTTTGTACCATGGAAAAGGACTCCTCCTCCGGCATCGTTCATGCTTCTGCCGGCAGGCCATCCTTCAGGTTTTTGTGGTTGTAACCCACCGTCATACCATGTAACTTCAATCTCATTAAGATTAATATTAACACCTTCATGTTTTGGACGTGCAGGGAAAGTAAGATTAACCATCTGAGCATTAGGAGCGCAATCTGTAAGAAGTAAGGTTGAACTACCCTGAGCTTTTACAGGATACCCAAGCTTTAATCCAACAAACACGGGATGCAGAATATGGCAAGCCATATCACCAAGAGCACCTGTACCAAAATCCCACCAGCCACGCCAGTTCCATGGATGATAAATTGAATTGTAAGGACGCACTGGAGCTGTACCGAGGAAAAGATTCCAATCCAATGTATCAGGCACTGCCATCTCCTCTGTCGGGCGATTAAGTCCCTGAGGCCATATTGGACGATCGGTAAATGCTTCAACCTTCTTCACATCACCAATTTCACCATTCCATAACCACTCTCTCACAAGATTTACACCTTCGCCAGAAGAACCCTGGTTACCCATTTGGGTAGCCACTTTATACTTTTCTGCCAGTTTGGTAAGCAAACGTGATTCATAAACCGTATGGGTCAATGGTTTTTGTACATATACATGTTTACCCATTGCAATTGCATTAGCTGCAACAGTGGCATGGGAATGATCTGCAGTTGCAACAATCACAGCATCAATATCTTTGCCCATCTCATCATACATTATCCTGAAATCTTTATACATTTTAGCTTCAGAATAATGCTTAAAAACACGTTCACTGTAACCCCAATCCACGTCACAAAGAGCAACGATGTTCTGATCTTTAATGTTTCTCAAATTAGAATTACCCATCCCTCCAATACCAACAGCAGCAACATTTAATTTATCACTGGGTACTTTGTGGCCAAGTCCGCTGACTACATAACTGGGTAAAATTGTAAACCCAGCAGTAGCTGCTGCAGTCCGGCCAATGAAAGAACGTCTGCTAAGCTTTTTGTTTTCTTTTGATTTACTCATAATTTAATTTTTTAGAATTGAATTTATACCTGTTTTTGATTGATTAAATACAAACCCCTAAATTACTAATTAAAAAATAAAATCCATGTGAAAATTTATTTTTTTATAGTATTTTCAGGAATTTAATAAACGATCCCAATTTATTGTTATTATGAAAAGTAAAAAAAGATTCTGGAATAAAACAATGTTTGTAGCATTTACAGGATTTATTCTGGGATCAATTTTTATTTCAGGTAGCAGAAAAGTTATTCATTTAACTTCAACCGACCGGTTTTGTGCCTCTTGTCATATCCATCCTCAGGCACATTCGTCATGGAAGCTTTCCACACATTTTGATAACCCAAGTGGCATAAATGTTCACTGCGTTGATTGTCACCTCCCACCTGAAGGTCAGGGTTACCTTAAGGAAAAAGCTATAACAGGAATCAGGGATATTTATGGTAAAATATTTATGGACAGTTCAGAATTCAATTGGGAACAAAAGTCATTACCTGAATATGCCGTAAATCACACCTATGAGATATCATGCAAAAAATGTCATCAAAACCTGTTCCCGCTTCAACTATCAAAAGAAGGTGATGAGGCGCACCTTTACTACAGCGAACATGATGATGAACTCCATTGCATTAACTGCCATTTACAGGTAGGTCATTATTCAAAAAATGCTATTCATGCAAAGAATGTATCCTTTGGTTCAGTAACTACAGAAAATGAAATTATTTTCACTCATCCCGCCATAGTTGAGAAATTTGAAAATTTTACTGAATATATCCCGGGAACAAGTGTGAAGTTTGATATGGTTGCAATTCCGGAAGGAACATTTCAAATGGGTAGCAGTCCTGATCAAAAGGCAGGTCAGCCAAATGAAAAGCCTGTCCGGATAACAAAACTTTCTCCCTTTTTCATTGCTAAAACGGAGGTTACATGGAATGAGTATTTATCTTTTTACAATGCTACTGCTTCGGAGGGACGTACAACCGACCGGAGCAAAAAACAAGGTGACGATCCCGATGCAATCACCGGAGCAACACCTCCATGGGGAGCACCCGACCAGGGATGGGGAACAGGAACACGACCCGCCATCACTATGACCTATCATGCTGCTGAAACATACTGCAAATGGTTGTCAAAAGTAACCGGGAAAAAATACCGGCTTCCAACTGAGGCCGAATGGGAATATGCCTGCCGGGGAGAAACAACAGGTTCTTATTTTTTTGAGGGTAAACCAAAAGATTTCAAGAAAAAAGGGGTTTTTGGTAAAATATTTTCAAAAAACAGTGATGAAATATATCAATATATTAACTTTATAGGATCAGAAATTGGTAAAACCATTGAATCCGGCGAAGTAAAAGCCAATCCGTTTGGTTTGCAAAATATGGCTGGCAATATAGCAGAATTCTGTCTCGATTGGTACGCACCAGATGCTTATAAACAATATAAGAAAGATACTCTTATCAATCCCACTGGTCCTGAAAAAGGAACCGAACATGTTATCAGAGGGGGATCATTTAAAAGCAGTGCTGAAAATGTTAGAAATGCATCAAGAGATTATACAAAAACTGATAAATGGTTAATGACAGATCCCCAGATGCCAAAAAGCATCTGGTGGTATTCCGACTGTAACCATGTAGGATTCAGGGTAGTATGTGAGGGAGAGGGTAATATTAAATAATTACAAATAAATAATTCAAAATTCACCAACTTATGAAAGAAAAAAAAGAATCAATCACAAGAAGAAAATTTTTAGGTAACACCGCAGCTATTGGAGCTATAACCACTCTTGGTGTTGCCGGACTTGCAAGTGCCTGTAGTAATGAAACTACAAAAAACATAGTTATTCCTGTACCCCCTGACCAGGCACCTGACGGACCTGTTCTTAAAGCCGGACTTATAGGTTGCGGAGGAAGAGGAACAGGAGCCGCGCAAAACTTTCTCGATGCAGGACCTAACCTGGAAATATCTGCCCTGGCTGATCTTTTTCAGGATAAAATTGATGATACCAGAAAGAAACTCAAAGAAAACAAAGGGGTGGAAGTACCGGAAGAAAATTGCTTCCTGGGTTTCGATGCCTACCAAAAGGTTTTGGATAGTGGGGTAGATATGGTTATTCTTGCTACCCCCCCACACTTCAGAGCCCAACAGCTTGAAGCAGCAGTAAAAGCCAAAAAACATGTTTTTATGGAAAAACCTGTAGCAGTTGACCCGGTTGGAGCACGTTCAATAATGACCTCTGCTAAAAAGGCTGAAGCTCTTGGTCTTTCAGTTGTTGCCGGAACACAGAGAAGGCACCAGCGCGACTATCTTAAAACATATGAACAAATAGCTAATGGAGCTATTGGTGATATTGTTGGTGCAAATGTCTACTGGAATCAATCACAATTATGGTACCGTGATCGTTTGCCTGAATGGTCGGATATGGAATTTATGATCCGCGACTGGGTGAACTGGATATGGCTTTCAGGTGATCATATCACCGAACAGCATGTTCATAACCTTGATGTGGTTAACTGGTTCTCGGGCAAACATCCGGTTAAAGCAGTTGGTTTCGGAGCAAGACACAGAAGAGTAACAGGCGACCAGTATGATATGTTCAGTGTCGATTTTATTTATGACAATGATGTTCATATGCATAGTATGTGCCGCCAGATTAACGGTTGTACTAACAATGTATCAGAATATGTACGTGGAACAAAGGGCTATTCCAATTGCCGCAATACAATCTGGACTCCCGAAGGAACTGAAAAGTGGCAATATCAATATCCGCTGGATGAAAACGGTGAGCAGATGAAGAATGTTAAGATTAGTCCGTATGTACAGGAGCACATCGACCTTGTAACATCTATAAGAAACAACAAACCCATTAATGAAGGCGAAAATGTTGCAACCTCAACCATGACAGCCATTATGGGACGAATATCCGCTTATACCGGCAAAGAGGTAACATGGGATGAAATGATGAATTCCGATCTGAGACTGGGCCCGAAAACTTACGAGTTAGGTAAAATGGATATGGAACCACATTTTCATGTACCGGGATCAGAATCTAAAGAGTAAGAATAATTAGAAGTCATCCACCTGCCGGTATGC
>JAGGXD010000127.1 GCA_021163295.1 Bacteroidales bacterium | reverse complement strand
GCGGCTGATACCTGAATTCCTTGCCAACCGGATGAGGATTGAGAAAATGACCGGCAAGAATGCTATCCAGGTTATTGAAGGTCCCTGTAAGGTGCAAAATATTGAAGTAGAGGAAGGTTTTCCTGAGGCATTACTCCAAAAACTTAATCCCGATTCCAACGAGATAGAACTTACCTATTTGCAGGTTTTTCTTGACAAGGTTTTTCGGTTGGCAATCGATAAAGATAAGGAGAAGCCTGGTTTTACAAATGATCTGCTTAAGCAGGTTGGTGATGTAAGTGATCTTCTTGGCAGTTTTCTTGAAGAACAAATCTCTGCCCTGGAAGATCCCGAAACCGGTTTAACAATACTTAAATCGTTTGTGTCTGTTAAAGGAACAAAGAGGCAGGTAAGTGAAGAAGAGATTATTGAATTTTCACAGACATTGGGAAATCCTGTAGGACGGGATGAATTAAAAGATTTGATTCAAAAGTTCATTAATTTAAGGATACTGAGAGATAAGGATGAAAGTGGTAAGTATGAGCTGAGGCATGATGGTCTGGCGACAAAAATCTATGAAAAGATCACACTGGTTGAGAAGGAATTGTTGGAAGTAAAGCAATTCCTGGAGAATGCTTACAGCCAATTTGAAAAGAGAAAGATTTATTTAACGGCTAATGACCTTAAATATATTGCTCCGTACGAGGATAAGTTATTTCTCAATAAAAGATTAGAGAAGTTTATTGAAGACAGTAAAAAAGAATTACAAAAGGCAAAAAGGAGAAAGAGAAATGTGGCGGTTATTGCTGCAGTATCCTTAATCATTATTCTTTCAGGTTTCACTATCTGGGCTATTATTGAAAAAAACAAGGCTACCAGGGCACTTGTGGAAAAAGAAATCGCCGAGAAAAAGCTGGACGAAGCGGCAAAAGATTTTGTTATGTCAGCCGAAAACATGAATATTTTATATAAAGGAATTGAAAATCCAGTTTCATTTGCAATTCCGGGATCGTCAGCAGGAAGTCTTAATTTTGTTCCTGATATTCCAGTCCGTTTAAACCTTGATGAAAATGGAATGATAATAACACCATACAAAATTGGGGTTTTAAATATTACTCTGCAACGAATTATTAAAAACGACACAATTATTTTAGGAACAAGATCATTTATTGTAAAAAACTTACCACCACCTATTCCTACACTTAATGGTAAATCCAGTGGATTTATATTACGGGATAGCCTGGTAAAAACAGAAGGTATTAAAGCAATTATACCTGATTTTAATTTTAATGTTGACTTCGAAACAATTAAATATTCAGTTTCAGGAGATATTAATATAGGAAAGTTTAATAATGAGGTAGTAAATAATAAAATTAGTAATCAAATGAGATATAGTTTTACCGAGATTGCCCATAATTCGGATATAGTATTTAAAGATATTATCGTTACGGGACCAGATGGAGTAATTCGTAACCTTGGCACTCTTTCTTTGAGGGTTGTTAGATGGTGGTCTTATGAAAATTTTGGATTGTTTATCTATTCCATTGATGAAGCAATTAATGAAAAAGACTGGGATAAACTTAGAAACCTATCTCTGGAGAATATAGATAAATATCACCACAATAATATACGGATACTTAGTGAAGTGACATGGGACTTTTATTTATACATTAGTGATAAAGAGGCTCTGAAGAAAGCATTAATTTGGGTTAGAAGGCTGAATGAATTAAAAAGGGATAAACCAGCATATCTCGATACTTATGCTGCTCTTCTGTATAAACTTGGGCGAGTCAATGAAGCTATTACCATTCAGGAAAAAGCCATAAGGATTGCAAAGGAAAAAGGTGAACCAACCATTGATCTTGAAAATTTTCTGGAAAAGATAAAAAACAGTAAATAAATTAATTGCATGACTTCTCCCTTCAAATTTCTCGACAGCTACACAAAGGAAGACCATGATATTTTCTTTGGCAGGGAAACAGAGGTGGAAGAACTTTATCAAAAAGTATTTGAAAGTAAAATACTGCTTGTTTGTGGAGTGTCGGGTACGGGGAAATCCTCCTTAATTGATTGCGGGCTGGCAAATAAGTTTGAGGATAGTGACTGGCTACCGGTGAGTGTGAGGAGGGGGAGGAATATGGTAGAGAGTTTGGAGAGGGAATTGAAGAAGGTAGCATTAAGCAATTATAAGTCTGCAGTCGGCAGTCCACAGTCTGCAAAAAAAGATTTAACACTAGGTCAAATTGTTAAAGCAATTAAATCCATATACCTGGACCATTTTAAGCCTATTTACCTGATATTTGACCAGTTTGAGGAGCTGTTTATTTTTGGCGATAGGGAGGAACGGGAGGAGTTTATTCAGATTGTTAAGGCAGTTATTGACTCGGATGTGCAGTGCAGGTTTGTTTTTTCTATTCGGGAAGAATACCTGGCAGGAGTAACAGAGTTTGAGCTGCTGATCCCCGAATTTCTTGCCAACAGGATGAGGATTGAGAAAATGACCGGCAAGAATGCTATTCAGGTTATTGAAGGTCCCTGTAAGGTGCATGGAATAGAAGTAGAGGAAGGTTTTCCTGAGGCATTACTCCAAAAACTTAATCCCGATTCCAACGAGATAGAACTTACCTATTTGCAGGTTTTTCTTGACAAGGTTTTTCGGTTGGCAATCGATAAGGATAAGGAGAAGCCTGGTTTTACAAATGAATTGCTTCCACAAAAAATCACAAATATAAATGACCAGAACAAATGACCCTGTTTTAATTTGTGTATCATTCACGAAACCAACAATATTACGTCCAACAGGCGTTTATAAATTTCATAAAAATGGATTACTAATTTGCCCTGAAAGGGCATAAGCAGTAGCACAGGGCAACGCCCTGTGTACATTGGATAACAAAAGTATAAGCCCTGAAAGGGCGAAAGCCTAATCCCACACATTACGTTCATCATATTCTCCTTTTTCGTGCTACATGTTATATGAACATAAACTTTGGATAATGATTTTGGTATAGTTTTTTGCTTGCGCCCCTTCAGGGCTAATTCGTATTATTCATCTTATACATAGGGCGTTGCCCTATGCTATTGCTGGTGCCCCTTTGGGGCAATGGCATAAAATTCCTAATGCTTTTTGAAAATTTCTGCATTATATATTTTTGAACAGAGCCAGGCAAATGTTTGGACTTTTATAAATTTTGTACAATTCATATCGTCATGTATACAAATTGTCCATATTAAATCGTAACCTGGACATAAAATAGTTATACATGCGAAGACCGGGAGTGTAATCAACCGGCAAAAAACACCATAAGAAAAGTAATTACACTAATAATTAATCCGGTTAAGAATATTGTATAAGCAGTACGAAGCAGCCTGTATTTGCGGTTCATAGATTTGCCCTGGTAGTACATATCAATATTTAAATTCTCATAAAAAGCATCTTCCGACTCAAATATTTCATTCAAACTATTCAGATATTCATCAATACCCATTGTATCTATATTACTGGAATACATAATGCCCTCTTGCTTTGTTTTGGGTTTGACAGGTCTGGCTGAAATAATAGAAAATACTGCTGAGACCAAACAAAATAGTATAAGTATAACTAAAGGAACAGGAAGGCTGGTTATCTCAAAAAACCCGCTGCCAACAATTCCAATCCCAGAACCGAGTATTGCAATAAGCAGCGAAATAATTATTGCGTTTATACCAATAATTATATTGGCTTTCTGATCGGCAATTGAAATAAGATTAATCTGATTACGAAGAGTAACCCTGTATAAAGTATCCTTACCCCTTCCTTTACCCTTTTTTTCAGGTTTTGTTTTGTCTGTTTTTTCCATTGTTTTCGGTATTTTACAGGAGTTTGTTTAAAAGTCAAGTTAAATCTAAACATTTTTTCCGATGAATCCCTGCTTCAGGAAATATAAGTTATTATCTAACATATAATTGACTTGAATATTCCTGCTAATCTGCCTTCTTCTCATTTATTTATGTATTTTTATACACTAACAAATCAAATATCCGCTAAACGGATAAATTTGAAACCAAAATAAAATGCCTGGAAGCCCTTTTAAATTCCTTGACAGTTATACCAAAGATGATAAGGACATTTTCTTCGGCCGTGACCGGGAGATTGAGGAGATGTACCAGAAGGTGTTTGAGAGCAAGATTCTCCTTGTATATGGCATCTCCGGTACAGGGAAAACATCCCTTATAAACTGCGGACTGGCAAATAAGTTTGAGGATAGTGACTGGCTGCCGGTGAGCATACGGAGGGGAAAGAATATAATTGCGAGTTTGGTGCAGGGATTAGGGAAGGTAGCATTAAGTAAAAATCAATCGGCAGTCGACAGTCGGC
>JAGGXD010000043.1 GCA_021163295.1 Bacteroidales bacterium | reverse complement strand
GAGTTCATTATGCACCTGCAAGGGAAAAGTAAAAAGGAACGTAACAATCGTACACTGGAACTGCTTAAAGCCGTTGGGCTTGAAGAGAGAATGAACAGTCGTCCATCCAAAATGTCAGGTGGTCAGCAACAAAGAGTGGCTGTTGCACGGGCATTAGCCTCAAAACCTAAATTTATCCTGGCTGATGAGCCTACCGCAAACCTTGATTCGAAGTCAACAGAAACTTTACTTGATATAATGGGAAAACTTAATAAAGAGGAAAATATAACTTTTATTTTTTCCACTCACGATGCCAGGGTAGTGAAAAAAGCCAGAAGAGTTATTACTGTCGAAGATGGAAAAGTTAAATCTGATGAGGCACGTTAATTGAATATACTTTAAACATGAGATTCTACCGGTCAGTTATACTGATGTTTATATTTATCTTTCCTATAAACAAATCATTTGCACAAAACAGCAATTTTTCTTTCAAAGGATATCTTAGTAATATGCAGACAGTTATGTATGAGGAGATTGATGAAAACTGGCTTTCAGATCAGTTAATACATAACAGGCTAAATTTTAAATGGTATATTTCTGATAACGCTACAGCCACTGTAGAAATGAGAAATCGTTTTATATATGGCGATTTTATGAAAATGATTCCAGGGTATAACACTATGGTTGAACAGGATCAGGGATGGATGAATTTATCAGTAAATATGCTGGAAGAAAATTCTTTTGTGCTGAACAGCAATATAGATCGTGCTTACCTGGATTTATATTTCGGAAAATTACAAATACGGGCCGGCAGACAGCGGATTAACTGGGGGCGGACTTTTGCCTGGAACCCTAATGATATTTTTAATGCTTATTCGTTTTTCGATTTCGATTATGTTGAGAAACCGGGAAGTGATGCAGTTCTTGTACAATATTATACGGGATCTTCATCCGTTGCACAGGCAGCTGTGAAAATCGACAGAAACGATAATGTTACTGCCGCAGGGATTTATCAATTAAATAAATGGGGATATGATTTTCAGTTACTGGGAGGAATACTAAATAGTGAAGATTGGATAGTTGGTGCCGGATGGTCTGGTGATATCAAGGGTGCAGGGTTTAGAGGTGAAATGAGCTATTTCCGGCCAAAAGAAAATTTTTCAGATACCTCCGGGACTGTTATGATGTCTCTCTCGGGTGATTATACATTTAAAAACTCATTAAGTATCCGGGCAGAATTCCTCTATAACGGTTTCAGTCAAAACATCTCTGATTTCAGCGATTATTATTTTCAGACACTGTCGGTGAAAAATATTTCGTTTACAGATTATTCCGTTTTTGCACAGGTATCATATCCTATTAACCCACTGTTTAACGGAAGTTTTTCCGCTATGTTGTTTCCTTCAATGAATGGTTTTTATATCGGACCTGATCTGAGCCTGTCCCTGACAGATAATATGGACATTTCATTTATCCTGCAACACTTTAACGGAGAATTCAACGAAGGCACCAGGGAAAAAATGACGCTTGCTTTCCTGCGGCTTAAGTGGAGTTTTGCAAAATAAAATGTACGGGAGATAATTTTGATTAATACTTATCCCGGTTTATCGCAAATCCAAAAATGTTCATTTCAAACAGGAATCTGAAATTATAAGCATCTTTATATGGCATATATGAATACTCGAATCCCATACTTACAGGAAATGGAATACGGAAGAAAAAAACATCAGCCAGTAAACCACCCCCGACAGACAAATATTCCTCATTGTATTTATTAAAAGTTCTGTTTAGCAGATCATGATTTCGTTTTCCGGTAGCATAATCAATAAAAACATTTCCTCGAAAACGCTTTAAATAAGTTAACGCAAACAGATTAAGATCAGGATATAACAGAGGTACAGAATATTCACCTGAGAGTGCGGTAAGCTCTTCGGAAATTATATGTTTATAACCCCTGGGGAAATCGACAGTGTTGTAAAACAAAAAATTCTTCGGGTTTTGTTTTTCTGTTCCTATTTTGAATTTTAATCCGTCGTGTCGTAGAAATCCGGGAAAATATAACACTGTCCTAAGTGAAAAATCATTGCCATAGTTCACCTGGTCAAAAGGAGTATTCAGGAAATTTATATCAAGTACCTGCCCCCAGCGTGGCTGAAAATCGCGGTGTGATAATTTCAGTAATGTTGCATAGTACAAACGATAATTAAGTATAAAACGCCCCTTTTCGTAAACCTGCTTTTCGCCATTATATAAAAAACCATTAGTGTAAGTTGTTTCGAAAGAAGGGTTAAACAATTTACTGAAACGATTATGAGTTAAATTCAGGGGCAAATAAATTTTTGACCTGAGATCAATTCTATTTGAATAATTCTCGGGAAGTGGGATTTCTGCCGAATCACGGTAAATTACAGGTGTCCCTCCATAGTCCGCCGACAATTCAATAACCGGATACCATCCCTTATAGGTAAATTTTGAATGAAGATAATGCCGGTTATCCTTGTATTCGTATCCAATAGTTGTTACAGCTGTGCTGAGTATATCCTGACTAAAAAGTGTAAAACCGGGAGAGATAGTTGGATTTGTTAGTTCAAAGTTGTCCAGGTCGAAGTAAAAAGGCATCCAGCTATGGAAATTCAGCAGGTGTAATCCCTTTTTATAATCTGTTATTTCATATTTGGTATCAGGAATGCTGTCGGGGTTAAAAACAAACTTTTTCTGCTTATTTACTTTTATTTCTTCCCGGTTTATAAAAGGAAATGTATTTTGAAACCTGTCAGGATCAAATACAATTTTTCCCAGGTTATACCCGGATGAAGTATAATCCGAGAAAACGATATGCGACCTGTCAGGCGAAACAGATACATCGAATGCACCAAATTTCGATGAAGTTACCTGGTACAGTTCCATGCGGTTTTTATTTAGAGCATAAATATTGTCGATACCGGAATAGGTGGCATGAAAAATGATATAATCATCCAGTGGAACAATATTTTTAATATCATCGAATCCAGGGGCTACCCACGTTTTCCATTTCCGGGTTTCAGGATCAACTTCGCGTATGCTTTTCCCTTTCCCCGATATCACGGTAAGAAAAATATGACCATTACTTTCAGACCATTCCGGCATTAATGGTGTTAAACCCTCCGGCAACTTTATTTTCCGGATAGTGTTTCCATAAAATGTATCAAGAATTACGAGAGATGCTTCATTTTGTTCGCTGATCTCAACTGTTACGATCTTTTTCCCATCTGCAGATATTGCAGGACTGAAATACCTGTTTTTATTGGTAAGCCGGGTTTCAGATGAGGTAGTAAGATCAAATATTTTTATATCGGAGTAACTGCGGTTTCCCCACCTGGGGTCCGGTATATTTTCCGACCATACAATTTTATTTGCTGCAACCGATAACCTTAAAGATTGATAATATCCCGGTTTATGCAATATCTTTTCTTCTCCTGTCCTGACATTTAAAGAAATAAATTCTTTAACCTGATTTATCCCTGATTTTTCAGCAATAATTATACTGTCATTAAGATATTGGGGAAACCGGTAACTGGTATATGACCTTCGCTTTGTTTTATTTATTGTATCAAATTCAGTGAAGCCGGTCAGTAAATTTTGCTCTTCCCATTCTTTATGTAAAGAATTAAAAGTTTCTTGATAAAGCTCCCTTTTTGAAAGACCGGTTTGCTTTTTTAAACTCAGGTGGAGAGGGAAAAATGAATAGGGTTTTTTTGCAATAAAATCAATCGAGTTACCCCATAACCTTTCCCCATATTTTTGTCTGGAAAAAGCAACCATTTGGTAACCATACCGATAATAATTGGGAATGTAATCTTTATATGATCCGAAAAACATTTTATCGAAACTATAAAAATTGTCTTTTTCAAGGGAGAGGGCGCGTAGCTTCATTTTAAAAAACGGCAAACTGCCTCTTCCCGAATGACTTAATGATGTCTCGCTATAAACAGCATCTCCTTCAAGCAGCCAGGATGGGATAATGCCTGAAACACCCCCAACAGCCTGTTGACCCAAAAACCAGGAGAAAAGACGGGTAAAACCCTGGTTTAGTTTATCCACTTGTACTACATGCCGTAACTCGTGAAGAGCAAGTTGTTCAAGTGATTCCTGGGGAAAAGAACCCGGATCGGGAACCGGGTACAGCTCTATCCTTTTCGGGGCCCATGAAACAAATCCGTTTGAAACAGCGGAGTAATTATGAACGATAACAGGAATTTTGGATGGCTGATGTCCAAGTTGTTCAGATACATGAGGGAAGGAATATTCGAGGATATTTGTTAATCTTTGTCCCTCTTTTGAATAACTTTCAGGGAACAGGACCTGAAAATGTTCTGTATTAATTTCTTTCCAGTGAATTGATGGGGGATCCTGACCTTTTACATAATACTGAGCCTGTAAAGTTCCTGTGATGAAAAAGATTATGAGAAGTTGTGGAATAAATTTTTTCATTAACTGCACTGATAAATATTTTTCAAAAATAGTTAATTCGGAGTTTATAAATGCAGCATGAAGAAAAAGTATTAAATTCGCAGACAAAATTCACAGGGAATAATGGAATAATGGAATGTTGGAATATTGGAATATTGGAATAATGGGAAGATTCTTTAAATAAATTAACGAATTAACGAATTAACAAATCAACCAATTATCACGAATGAAAAACTTCAAAGTATATAACAGAACCCTTGGATGGCTTGCTTTTCTGACAGCCGCGGTTGTTTATCTTATGACCATTGAACCCACTGCCAGCTTATGGGATTGTGGTGAGTTTATTGCCTCGGCTTTTAAGCTTGAGGTAGGTCACCCTCCCGGAGCTCCATTGCATATGATTATGGCGCGTATAGCGACTTTATTTGCCGGCAGTGAAGCAACAGCAGCAAAAATGATAAATGCGTTGTCTGCGCTTGCTAGCGCCTTTACAATCATGTTTCTTTTCTGGACGATAACACACCTGGCAAAGAAATTAATTTCCGGAAACAGGGAAATAAACAAAGGGCAAATGATTGCTGTCCTGGCGAGTGGATTTGTAGGCGCAATGGCATATGCTTTTTCAGACACATTCTGGTTCTCGGCTGTTGAAGGAGAGGTATATGGGACATCTTCCCTTTTTACTGCTGTTGTTTTTTGGGCGATACTGAAATGGGAAAATGTTGCTGATGAGAAACATGCTGACAGGTGGCTTATTCTAATTGCATATCTTATGGGATTATCAATTGGAGTACACTTGCTTAATCTTCTTGCTATTCCTGCAATTGCATTTGTGTATTATTTCAGAAAACACACATTTAGTATAAAGGGATTTAGTATTGCTCTGGTAATTTCTTTTGTATTGATAGGGCTTATTATGTGGGGTATAATTCCCGGAATTGCAAAAACCTCATCACAGTTTGAACTTTTATTTGTAAACGCTTTTGGGTTTGGATATAATTCAGGTGTACTGATACACTTAATGCTTTTGGTTATTTCGCTTATTCTTGCAATTTACTATACTCACTACAGGGAAAAATCAGAAATTGGAATTGCTGTTTTTTCCATCATCGCAATAACCCTGTTAGGTATTCCGTTTCTTAGCGGTTCGGTTTTCATGAATCTGGTGTTATGGCTTATTGTGTCAGGGGTTATTTATTATCTGGCACGCAATAACAAAGTAATACTGAATACCATTTTAACAAGTGCTGCGGTAATATTTATTGGATATTCTTCTTTTACAATGATTTTTGTCCGCTCTCTGGCCGACCCTCCGATGGATGAAAACAACCCGGAAAATGTCTTTTCATTACTATACTATTTAAACAGGGAGCAATATGGTTCTAGTCCCCTGTTATATGGTCAGTATTTTAATGCGCCACCACCGGATTTTAAAGATGGAAAACCTGTGTACCGGCCCAGAAACGGAAGGTATGAAATCATTAAATTTGAACCAGATATTAAATATGATGAACGTTTTATGACTTTTTTCCCGCGAATGTGGAGTCCTCAACCCGATCATAAAACACAATATCGTCACTGGGGAAGAATAAAAGGTATTCCGATAAAGGTTGATGATGGATCAGGAAAAACGAAAACAATATACAAACCCACATTTGTTGAAAATATCAGATTTTTCATCAATTATCAAATTGGGCATATGTACTTCCGTTATTTAATGTGGAATTTTGCAGGACGGCAAAATGATATTCAGGGACATGGAGGTCCCTTAAAAGGAAACTGGATTAGCGGAATTGATTTTCTGGATGAAATGCGGCTGGGACCGCAGGATGCTTTGCCAAAAAGCATGGATACTCCATCCCGGAATAAATATTTTATGTTACCCTTACTCCTTGGACTGGTTGGATTATTATTCCAGCTTCAGAGGGATAAAAAGAATTTCTGGGTTACGTCACTTTTATTTTTTATGACCGGTATTGCCATTGTGGTTTATCTTAACCAGTATCCAAATCAACCCAGGGAAAGAGATTATGCATATGCCGGCTCTTTCTATGTTTTCGCTATTTGGATTGGGCTGGGGGTATTGGCTTCTTATGATTTTATGAAAAAGTATATTCCCGGTAGTATTGCAGCTACAGTTAGTGGCCTGGCATGGTTAATACTGGTTCCGGGAATAATGGCCAGGGAAAACTGGGAAGATCATGATCGTTCGGGAAAATACTTTGCCAGAGATATTGCTTATAATTACCTTAACTCATGTGCCCCCAATGCTATTTTGATTACAAACGGAGATAACGATACCTTCCCGTTATGGTATGCACAGGAAGTTGAAGGAATACGAACTGATGTTCGCGTAGTAAACACGATGTTGTTTAATACGGACTGGTATATCGAACAGATGAAAAGAAAAGCTTATGAATCTGAAGCTCTTCCTCTTTCTCTGCCCCTGGAAAAATATCAGGAAGGAACAAATAACCAGGTGTTTATAATTGACCGTGTAGATCAATTTACAGAGATTGATAAAATAGTTGATTTCGTGAAAAATGACACAAAAGGCACAAAAATTCGAACCAGGGATAACGAGTGGATTGATTATATTCCAACAAAAAAATTCAGGATACCGGTGAATAAAACAAGGGTTCTGGCTAATGGCACCGTGGCTGAGGGAAATGCTGATAAAATAGTACCATATATTGATATTACTATTGATAAAAACTATATTTTGAAAAGTCAGTTAATGCTGATTGATTTTCTTGCACAGAATGACTGGGAACGTCCTGTTTATTTTGTTACCGGAGGAACCGAAGATGCTCTTGGACTTGAAGATTATTTCCAGCTTGAAGGATTTGCATACCGCCTGGTTCCTATAAAAACGGCTAGAAGTGGTATTATTGATTATGGCCGGATAAATCAGAATGTTATGTATAATAACCTGGTAAATAAATTCAGGTGGGGCAGAGTAAATGAGCCGGACGTTTTCGTGGATTATTATACACGCAGGACGTTATCGGTTATGAGAGTGAGAAATAATTATGCGCGTTTGGCAAAGTCATTAGTTGCTGAAGGGAAAAAAGATTCTGCAATAACAGTTCTTGATCGTTGTGTTGAAGTTATGCCGCTCGATAAATTGCCCAATGATATATTTACAACTGCACTGGTTGAAGGTTATTATATGGCCGGAGATAAGGAGAAGGCTGATAGTATTGCTGAAGATTTGTTATCTGTAGTTACCGAAGATCTTGAATACTATTTTTCTATGGATGCTGAATTTCAGGATGCAACCAGGTATGAAAAGAGCATGTCATTGCAGATCCTTCAGGATCTTATGAGGTTCACGAGCACGTATGAGAAGGGGGAAATAATGAAAAAAGCTGAACAGGAATTCGGGAAATATTACCAGCTTTACCGCGGAGAAGCAGCAGCAGGTAGTAAGAAGTAGGTGGTTTAGAAGCATGTGTCCCGTCCTGAAAAATGTCTACACAATACTTATTAAAAATGTTAAAAGACAACAGGACAATTAAAAAGTACAGTGAAAGTTTTAAGCTTAAAGTTCTTTCAGAGATTGAATCAGGGAAGTAT
>JAGGXD010000223.1 GCA_021163295.1 Bacteroidales bacterium | reverse complement strand
TTACCGGTAAACCCGGTTCCGCTACCAAGACTTATTGCATTTATTTCTATCTCTCCTGAACTGTTAGCCTCTCCTGCCGGTGTAGCTATTAATAACATACCATCTGCTCCCCCTATCGAACTACCAACCTGTTCCGCACTCTGGAATGTGCAGTTGTCAGAAGGAAACTCAATTACTGTTGTTAACCCTTTTAATTTGGATACATTCTCCACATCAATATAAAGTGAAAATATCTCACCATTTATGGCATCTGCAGCCCACTTCCTAAGCAGTATAGCACAATTGGTAACGGCATCAATAGTAAAAGCTAATGAATCCGGTGTCACCTGAACTATTTCAGTATTATATCTCTCTTTAACAAAAAAAGTATAATTGCCTTCATCAAGGTAACTGTAAGTAGCAGTATTAACACCCACCAGCCATGCTGAAAATGTATCATCATAACCTTTCAGCATATAGGAATAGCTGCTATTAGAGTTTATTCCATCCCAAAGAAAGGTTATGGTCGTTTGATTCAGAACAGAACCTTGACTAAAAGAATTTGTGATAGTGGCTTGAGGTAATACAAAATTCTTATTTAAAGGGTCAATTGTATTATCATAAACAGGTTTTTCAACTTTTTCGCAACCAAATAATACAAATACAACAAATGCTGTTACCAAAACAGCAAAAGATAAAAAACTATGAAAATTAACCTTTTTGTTTTTTCTCAAACAATACATTGATAAATATTTCCAAAAGGTTTGTTATTCCGCGAGGAATAACCAATTTTTAAGCATCCTAAAATTAAGAAAAATATCGAATTTTAAAAAGTTCTTTCAGCGTAAGAAAAAAGAGAGTAACTAGTCGGCAATCAGTAGTCTGTAACCCGCCTGGCGTTTTGAAACCGCCTGGTGGGTACAAAAACAATTATTCCTTGCCTGGGTAAACAGGATCTATCCACTCTTCTGCAGGTGAATATTTGCTTTCAGCAGCCCAGAGAATGCCTCTTTTCATAATTTCTAATGCCTCAGGGACACTGAAATCAACTGCCACATGACCAAGAGATGTATAGAACACTCTGCCCTTTCCGTACATTTTTTTCCAGACAACCGGTATTACACAACCATCAATCCAGTCAGCATGGTCTGCGTTATAGGTAGTTGTGGCAAGCACTTTTACATTAGGATCAACATGCATATAATACTGCTCGGAATGCATTTTGAAATCAGAAATGCCTTTTGTGACAGGATCATTATGATCTGTGATATTCACTTCATAATCGATAACTCCACCGGGATGTGCCACCCACTGGCCGCCTACCATAAACTGGTATTCGGTATTCTGACGGAATGAATCTGCCATTCCGCCATGCCAACCGGCTAACCCAACTCCACCACGGATCGCTTTAAGCAATGCTTTTTCCTGTTCCCTGGTAATAGTCCCCATGGTCCATACCTGAACTATCAAGTCCACAGAATTCATAATGTCTTCGTCAAGGTAAGCATCAAGTGTATCTGAAACAGTGACCTTTGCTCCCTGCTCTTTTACCCATGGTGCGAATATATCAATACACTTTTTGGGCTCATGACCCATCCATCCGCCCCATACCATTAACACTTTTTTGCCCTTAAGTGAGGGTGATATTGGATCATTTATTACTAACCGGGAAAAGGCTCTGGTGGAAATAACTGTACCGGCACTTGTTAATACAATCTTTTCAAGAAATTTTCTTCTGTTTAAAAAATGTTGATCCATTTTGATTTGTTTTTATTTGAAAATACTTTTAGCTCAACTTTGAAAAACTGAAATTTATGAAAAATTTGTGAGAGCCGGTTTTTTTTAGTTAATAATTTTAGAAATAATTGATTAACAAAAAAAGCCACCATATCAGGCGGCTTTAATATTTCATCTAACTTCCTGATAAAACACGGCAACATATTATTATAAGTACCCGTGAATCAGGAAAACTGAAGCTAATCTTTTTGAACTAAATTATATTTGGGGGGATTGATACTATTGTCAATAAGACCTTCCTTCTTCATCTCCAGAATATTTTTTATCCCTTTTGAATAAGAAAGGGACAAATTCTTAATAATCTCCCCAAAATACGACATCCCATGATCTGAAAGAAATTCTAAAATTGCTCTCTTTGTAGGATTGTCTGTTACATGTATTTCTCTACTCTTTCCCATATAATCCTATTACCTAAAAAATTTAAAAATTGTTTTATTACTCTCTCTTTATATTAAGAAGCATTTTAACCTCAAATGGTTGCGTGCATAAACTATTATTCATCAACAAAAAACGTACCTTTATCAATAGATGAGTAAATATCAGGGATTAAGGGGGTAGGAATCGACTGGTCGGGGGGTGGCCCGGCGAGGGAGCGACCCTTCAAATTTATATCAACAAATGAGCATATACCTCATTCAGGATAGTTTCAATCTTTTCAATGCAGGCACCACACTTACCTGCAACAGCAGATTCATCTGCAACCTCTTCAACAGTAAACAGGTTTTTCTTTTTTATCAGGTCAATTATTTCACTGCGTGTAATATTCGCACATTCACAAATCACAGGATCATATTTTTCCATAGAATTTAATTAATCGGGCATAAAAAAAATAAAAAATCCGGTAAAATGAAAATGAATATTAGTGCAATATATTTTTTTTATCAACAAAGGGGTGTTAGTAACAAAATAATATAATCCTTATAAAAATGAAAAAAATATTTTACCCTTAATTTGAAACCTTTGATAATAAGCAAAAAAAATAAAGTAGAAATAATTACTTTTGTTTTTCATAAATCAAGGATGCTTTGATTAAAAGAATTTTTATACCTGCATTTATTATACTTGTTTTTTACTGCCCACAAGTATTTTCAAAACCAGATACTTCTTCTTTAACAATATCCAGAATAGATAAAGAGATTGTATTTGATGGTTTGCCGTTTGAAAAAGTCTGGGAGGAAATTGAACCGCTTCCGGTAGTAATGTTCCAACCTGTTTTTGGTAATGAACCTACAGAAAAAACAGAGATCCGTCTTTTTTATAACGATAAATACCTGTATGTTTCCGGGAGACTTTATGATAGTGATGCATCAAAAATCAAATCTTCAACAAAAAAAAGAGATGATTTTGGTCCAAACAGTGATGGTTTTGGAGTTATTCTCGATACATTTAACGATAATGAGAATGCTCTTAGCTTCTCAACAACTCCTGCCGGTATCCGGTCTGATATGAGTATTTTTAATGATGCCGTAGGTCGTATGAATCATATGCCATTCAATATGAGTTGGAATACCTTCTGGGATGTTGAAACAACAATAAACGAAGAGGGATGGTTTGCCGAAATACGTATTCCGATTTCAAGTCTGCGTTTCCAGGATGATAATGGCATTACAACAATGGGGCTTATTGTCTGGCGGTTTATTCCACATAAAAATGAATCTATCATGTTCCCGGCAATTCACCCTAAATATGGTAACTGGGCTATGATGAAACCTTCCAAAGCCAAAGATGTGATATTCAAAGGAATAAAACCAAAAAAACCGGTTTATATTTCACCTTATGGCCTTACCGGATTTTCTGAAACCAATGAGCTGAACGATGCTGAAACAGAATACATTAATAATAAGGATGCAACTTATGAAGCCGGTTTGGATATCAAATACGGACTAACCGGCAACCTTACAATGGATTTGACATTAAATACAGATTTCGCCCAGGTTGAAGCTGATGATGAGATGATTAACTTGACCCGGTTTTCGCTCTTTTTCCCTGAAAAGCGAAAATTTTTCCAGGAAAGATCCAGTATTTTCAGCTTCAGTTCAGGTGGTTCAAGTAACCTTTTTTACAGCAGAAAGATTGGACTTTACGACGATCAACCTGTACGTATATATGGTGGAGCAAGGATAGTAGGCAGAATTGGATCATGGGACCTTGGTTTTTTGGATATGCAAACAGCTGCTTTTGAGGATCTGCCTTCCGAAAATTTCGGGGTACTGAGAATGAGAAGACAGGTAATAAATGAGAACAG
The DNA here is from genome assembly GCA_021163295.1 of Bacteroidales bacterium. Lineage (GTDB taxonomy): Bacteria > Bacteroidota > Bacteroidia > Bacteroidales > VadinHA17 > JADFUQ01. The sequence continues at coordinate 14,019 of JAGGXD010000223.1, read as the reverse complement.
CTATATTGGCGGAATCCTTACTTCAAGAATCGGAATGAACGGAGAATACAACACTGCTTATGGATTGGATGCCATACTGAGGGTGTTCAACTATGATTACCTTGATATCAAATGGTCCCAGAGTTTTGAAACAGGTTTTAATAATAATCTGTTCTCCCTTGATCCTACCAAATTTAATATCAGTTGGGAAAAAAGGAAAGAGGAGGGTTTTGCATATAGCCTTTCATGGTCCCGTTCAGGAGAAGAATTTAATCCGGGAATAGGGTTCGAAATGCGTGATGATTATTCGTTTGCCAGAACACAACTCCAATATGGATGGTTACCCGGAAAAGATTCAAAACTGTTTAGCCATAGCTTCTTTATCCAGCAAATGTATTTCCTTAGTGTTTCCGATGGCAGCCTTGAAACTCTTACAGCAGGCCCGGGATGGAAATTCCAGACTAAATCTATGATGTCAGGAAATTTATCCTTAAGCTATATGATTGAGGATGTGAAAGAAGCATTCTCCTTTTCTGATGGTGCTGAAGTACCTGTAGGACGATATGAATTTATTGAATTCAGGGGAATGATCTCAACTCCCATGTCACGAAAACTCTATTCCATGATTTTGTGCAGAGCAGGTGGATTTTATGATGGTTACAGGGCTTCAATATCATTAATGCCTACATGGAGCATCTCTTCCAGTTTTCAATTGAATGGCATGTACCAGTATAACTGGATTAATTTCGAAGGACGATCACAGATATTTAATGGACAAATAGGCAGGCTTAAGATACTTTATATGTATAACACCAAGCTTTCAGCAAGTGCTTTCATCCAGGTTAACAGCAGCAATAATGACATAATCAGTAATTTCCGGCTACGCTATAATCCAAAGGAAGGAAACGATTTTTATCTTGTTTTTAATGAAGGAAGAAATACTAACCTTGACAGGGAGACTCCTGAACTACCGCAGATCAGTAACAGGACCATTCTGGTAAAATACACTCATACGTTTAATTTATAATTTAGAAGAGGTTTGAAGTTTGAGGTTTGAAGTTTAAGGTTTTTATATCTTTGCACAAATAAAAAATTATTGTGCAAAATGATAAATCCTTATGAACATCCCCTATTCGAGGAAAGAGATCTGGAAGGTCTTTTTAGAAAAACATGGGAAATTTACAAGAAGCACTTTGGCTGGCTGTTCCTGTACAGCTTCCTTGGAATACTAGTCCTTCAATCTTTTTTATTCACATCACGGTTACGGGAACTTATATCCTTCGATTACCTTACCAATCCTGAGAAAATGGTTGAACAAATAGGATCTATGTTTTTGCTGCTGGTTGTTTTCTTTATTGGTTATTCCATACTCTATCTTTTTCTCCACTATTACATATTATACCAGGAATGGAAACCTGAGAATAACCATTTTATCCTGATTAAGGAATCGATTAAAAAGTTTGCACTCCCATACCTGGCAACTATGTTTCTGGCTTTTATGATTCTTATAACGGGAATGATGCTCGGCGTAATCTTTTTTGTTATCGGCATGTTTGCTGCAATGATCTATTTTGCTGCGATTTTTACACCAATTTCCACATTATTGATCGTTGAAGAAACTAATCCACTGGAAGCCATAACAGGCAGCTTTAAACTTGTGCATAAAGATTTATGGAAAACACTGGGTTATGTTGTGGTTTTTTATATACTTTATTTCGTAATCGGGATTATCCTTTCATCTATAATCACGGCTCCTTTTGCAGGGAATTTCTTTGAATTTCTAAGTCCGGAAACATCAACGGAAATTGCTAAAACAAGCAATTCACTTTTATCTGATATCAGTCCGGCTTACATACTAATAAGTTCTGCAACCAGCGCTGTCACTATTCCGCTGGCACCCATCTTTTCAATTCTTATCTATTTTAATCTGAAAAGTGGCCAGGAAAAAACTTATTGAATAATTACTTTTATTCTATAAACTTCACCATCTTCACTAATCAATTCAATTAAATAAAAGCCATGTGGTAATTCATTTTTATGGAATGTTATTTCATTACCTGAAATATTATTTATTTCTTTAATAACTTCTCCTTGCATATTGATTAATCTGAATTTGAATATTTCATTATTTTGACTGTTTAATTGAATTGTAGCAGTATTAGTTATAGGATTAGGGAAAACTCTTATTACTGATGACGACCTAATGTCCTCTAAACCTGTTGCATCAAGTATTTGAATCTGAAATGGTTTTTCATAACTTAAACCTCCATTATCAGTAACTTTAATCCTTATATAGTAAGTGTTTTGTTCATTAAAATTAAACTCCTGAGCTGATTTCAGCACATTTCCATCAATAGTAAATGATGCATTATCCTCGCTTCCTTCACCAATACCAAAAACAAACGTATGTGTATCATCATCATCCGGATCAGATGCCAAGAATGTTCCAATAACTGTCTCAACACTTTGTCCTTCAACAATGGTTGTATCGCTAATAGAAATATTTGTTGGGGCATAATTAATATCTAAAGAACCATCAGATAATAATGTAAACGATTGTTGGACAGAAAATTCTGATCCACTATAAGCTGCGTCGATAGCTTGTACTGCCCAGAAGTATGTACCCGATTCAAAGGAAACACTCCATGAAAGGTTGTGTTCAACATTACCTTTTCCTGAAAGTTTTCTAACACCATTAGTATTTGCATTTGCAGCCATAATTTCAGAACCGCCTTGTGTAGTTCCTATTCGTAAGGCATAAGTAAGTCCTGGGGCATCAGTATAATCGTCAGTTGACTCATCCCATAAGAACTGTATTGTAGTTTTATCTCCACTTACAGTTGTTTCCGGATTAATTTTTAAACCTGATGGGACTGATGGTGGTGTATTTTTAAATGGAGCTTTTGCAGATTTTAATCCTTTTCCTTTCACATTATCATTAAGAGAAATAACATTATTATAAACCTGCATTATTGAACCGGTTCCTGATGAAGCCTGACCGGTAATAACTATGTCAAGATCATTATCGCCATCATAATCACCCCAGGCCATTGTAGCATCATCAAAATCTGACAGATCAAATGAAATATCACTAAAGGTATTATTACCATCATTAGTATATATTTTGGTAATTCCTCCCAAACCCGGAGATCTTCCGGAATAAACTAAATCCAGGTCTCCATCACTATCATAATCACCCCACGATGCATTACTTTCACTTACCGGAATGAAATCTGGTTGTCGGTCAATAAAGATATTATCCAACTTATTTTCCAAAATGGTTGTTATTGTACTAAAATCGGCTTCGCCAGACAGGAAAATATCCAGATCACCATCATTATCATAATCGGCAAACTCAATAGTGCCATTTTCAACACCAGGCAGATTTACCCCTATATCTGTAAATTGGTCACCCTCATTTTTGTATATTCTGGTTACTAAACCTGTTGCTCCATCATAACCAATTTGAGCCAAATCAAGGTCTTCATCATTGTCGTAATCTCCCCATGTAAATGATCCGTTACTTACAGGCACTAATGTTGTGGAAATTTCGGTTATATCAAAGTTGCTGTTTTCTTCGTTATATTCGAAGTTATATATTTTAAGAACGCTTCGATTTCCCTGGTCTAAGCCTGCAACAACAAAGTCTAAGTCACCATCATTGTCATAATCTAACCAGGAGATATTTCCGTCAAAAACACCTTCGAAATTTCCATTTCCCGATAAAAAGTTGAAGTTCCAGTATTCTCCGAACCATCCTTCTTCAGTATTATTTTCAAGAATAATAGTTCTTGGATCACGATTCCCCTGGTCGCCTGCTAATGCAAGATCAAGGTCGCCATCATTATCGAAATCACCCCATGCTAAATCACTTTTTGCCAACCTGCCTCCTGACCAGATATTATAAAAATAATAACCTTCGTTTCTCCAAATTCTGGAATCATCTTTACCTATCACTGCAAGGTCTAAATCTCCATCATTATCAAAATCTGCCCATGCAACTTTCCCTTCAGTTTCACCGGGAATAGTACGATCTATTATTCCATGGAAATTAAGGCTCTGCCAATCATAGTTTAGTTCAATTATGTTTTCTTCTGAAAATGCAGAGCCATTTAAATTACCATCAATCGCCTGTACACTCCAGTAGTAAGTTCCAGGGAGAAGACTAAGTTCCCATGTATTACCATTAGTATTACCAATGGCAGGTAATATGCGGGTTCCGTTTTCTGCAGAATGAAGAACAGATAATTCTGATCCACCAGGAGTTGTGCCCAACCTGTAATTATAACTTAATCCTTTTTCGGGTGTTTCATTATCATCACCAAAATCCCAGTTTAATGTAACTTTACCATAGCCATCATGTACATAACTTAAGTTTACAGGTGGAGATGGAGGAGTATTTATTGCGTCACCCATATTCATCCTTATAAATTTACTGGTATAACCTGATTGGGTTGAACCGGTAAATATCAAATCAAGGTCACCATCATTTTCAACATCTCCCCATGCTACGAATCCATTCTTCACACCAAGCAAATCAATTCCAACTTCAATAAAGACATCATTTCCAAGGTTATTGTACAATTTTGTTGTAACTGAAGCATCATCTAATTCACCTGCAATAATCAGATCTAAATCACCATCATTATCATAATCACCCCAGGCTAATGCACTATTATAAACACTATCAAATCCAGCAATCTGGAAATCCCAATAATATTGATCATTATACCTGTTAACAGTATTATTTTTAATAATATATGTTGAAGGTTTGCCATTATCCATTTCGCCAGAAATAACGATATCTAAATCACCATCATTATCATAATCGCCCAGGTCAAATACAGAATTCATGACATTAAACCCGTTGGCTAAATTAATTCCTGGGTCTTCCCAACCACCCCAATCACTATTCCAATACCTATTATTTACCTTAGTATTTTCAATAACTCCGCCTACAGGGTGTGTTCCATTGCCTGATCCGGAATAAACCAAATCCAAATCTCCGTCATTATCCATGTCTGCCCATGCAAGTGAACCATTTTCAAATCTACGAAATGGATTTCCAAAAGGTAAATTATCCAGGTTTTCCTCAACAAATATATTTTCACCATCGTTTCTGTATAAAATAAATACATCAGAGTTACGATCTACGCTATAGCCGGCAAGTGCTAGATCAAGGTCACCATCATCATCATAATCGCCCCATGCTAAAGCACTGCTATAAACCGGTAAAAATTCCGTTTCAGTAACTTCAAGAAATGCTCCATCGTCATTATTATATAATTTTGTAAATCCTTGGTTAGTAACATCAAGCCCGGATAATATTAAATCAAGATCACCATCATTATCGTAATCACCCCATGCAACATCACCATTTGACATTCTTTCTAATACAGCATTTGTATTAACAAACTCTCCATTATCATTTTTATAAAGATTTGCAACTCTTCCTGCCCTGGATGCACCAGTAATTATTAGATCAAGGTCACCATCATTATCATAATCTCCCCATGCTGATTTTCCATTTTTAACTTCAACGAGATTATAGTCGGAAACATCTTCGAAGGCAGGTTCAGGAGTGAATATTAACGTTTCAGTGAAGTCGGAGGTCATATATCCGGCATCAACAGCCTGAACACTCCAATAATAAGTGTCTTTAAGATCTAAAGTATTTAGAGAATAAGATGTGTTATATTGAACATTACCTGATTCAGGCTTTAACAAACCTCCATTAGTAATTACATGGGCACTAATAATATCTGAACTGTCAGGTGCTGTTCCAACCATTAAATTATAAGTTAAACTCTCTGAGTTATTTTCGTTATCAGTTGAAGCATCCCAGGAAAAGTTCAAAATGAAACCATCATTTGTAGCAACAGGATTTGTTGGTGTGGTAGGGGAAGTATTTGCAACTATCGACTGATTTTTAAATATTTGAGTAGTAATTGAATTATCCCAGTCAGCCCTTCCTGAAACAAGTAAATCCAAATCACCATCATTATCATAATCGCCCCATGCCATTGAGCTATTACCATATACAAATGACAGATCATCAACATCAGTTAAAATGTAGTCAAATTTACCGGTTCCATCATTCATATATAAAACAATTTTAAGCCTGGCTTCCCATTCATTATATCTATACATACCTCTTATTGCAAGGTCCAGATCGCCATCATTATCAAAATCGCCCCATGAGGCATCATTTATATTAGAAAGTTCGCCAAGATCAACTACCATATTTTCAAATTGTCCATCATTGTTTCTGTATAATTTATATGATTTATCCTCGCCTACAGCAGGATCATACCAGTCTCTTTCTGAAGTTCTGATAAAGAGATCAAGATCACCATCATTATCAAAATCAACCCATTCCAATTTCTTAACATCTTTTTCCTCTAATCCTGCCTTAATATCAGTGAATACTCCATTACCATCATTCCTCATTATATTAACATAATTAACTCTGGTCCATTCATTATTACTTTCATTATAGTAATCACCATCACCTGACACTACTATATCAAAATCTCCATCATTATCGAAATCACCAAAAGCAGCTACAGAATTATATAGACTCACATAATAATATTCATTATTATCAAATGTTATCTGAGTAAGGTCAATTTGAACTTCTATGTATGAAATGTTGTCAATATTCCGCAATAGTACTACCCTGTCATACTTCTTAAACATTATATCCAAATCACCGTCATTGTCATAATCACCATAAATTATTTCGTTTGAATTGTAATGCCAGTTGTCATTTGTAATAAAATTAAGTACCTTTTCGAAAGTTTGATCATTATTGCGATACAACCTATCTCTACCATCGCTCTTTACGAATATATCAAGGTCATTATCTCCATCATAGTCTAACCAATAGGTTGAATTAATATAATCATCATCAATAAAATTAGCGGTATCAGTTGCAATAATATTTCCCTGACCCTCATTAATAAACACTTTAACCTTTGTTATTTCAGGATAGTTTCCAAACATATCAGGATTTGCTGTATCTGATTCAGTGGATAATGCTAAAATATCGAGGTCCCCATCACCTTCAAAATCTCCCCACGACAGATTGTCAAGCAAAGTATTAGAGAACGATACTTCTTCGGCAATAAATTTTGCTCCCGGTGTTACTAATGAGTCTTCTGTTGTAAAAGCTGAGCCATTAAATGCCGGGTCAACTGCCTGAAGGCTGTAAAATATTTTAGTCCCACCTTTTATTTGCAAAATACTTGATGTGTCATTTCCCATATTTCCTAACCTGGGAATCAAAAGAGAACCATCAGAATTTGCCTGGGCGGTTAAAATATCAGAAGCACCTTCTTCAGAACCAATCCTCATGTTATAAGTAATTCCCTGGCTATTTGAAAAATCATCACTGGAAATTTGCCATTTGAATGTTATATTACTGCCGGCAACAACAGGATCTAACAATGCCGGGATGCCTGGGGCATTATTTACAACTGATGATTGATTTTTATATATATTAATAAAGTTATTGGTAGTAATAATCAAATCAACATCTCCATCACTATCATAATCTGCTGCATCAACTCTATTAATATCAGATGCACTAATACCAACATTATAATATGTATAAGAACCATCTCCATTATTTGCATAATAGACAAAATCTGAATAATTATAATAAACAAGGTCATTATTCCCATCATTGTCAAAATCAGTACAGATTATTCGGTATACATTTTCTTCCCTGTGTTTTAAGCCTTTAAATTTAAAATCACTTGTGGTAAATACTCCATTATCATTGATAAATAATATACTTGAATCGGCAGTTATAGCAAATATATCATAATCACCATTATTGTCAGGGTCAACCCAGGCTGTAGCATTTGCAGGTGTAAATGAATTAGATTCATTTTCTGTGAAGCTACCAGAAACATTATCGTATAATTTAAGCAAATATTCTTCTATTTGCATTTCATGATTCCAACTTCTACCTCCAACTAATAAATCCTTGTCACCATCCTTATCATAATCAGCCATCCCAAATGATGAGAAATTTAAATCAAAATTACCCAGGTGGAATCCAACCCTATCCACTTTATCATCAGAAATCTTCTTAAATACTGCTAATTCAGACCAATTTATTTTTAATAAATCAAGTTTGCCGTCTTTATCAAAGTAATCCCATATTTGTTCCCCATTATTATTATTATCTCCTAATACAATATCAAGTAAGGTAAAAGTCAGATCATCATTTCGATATATCCTGTTTCTATTATTCTTATTAACAAACAAATCAAGATCATTATCATTATCATAATCAATCCATTCAACATTATAAATACCATAATTCTCATCAAACAATATATCAGATTTGCTAAATGCATCACTTCCATTATTATTATAAACTACTATAGAATTATCAGAGGAAGTTGCAACAGCAAAATCGAGATCTCCGTCATTATCATAGTCTCCCCAGGCTACATCCCGGGCTCCGGTGCTATCATTTGAAGCTGCTATATTAAATAATGGCCCATATATTGTAAAGCTATTTTCCACAGCAAATTCAGAGCCTGTATATGCAGCATCAATTGCCTGTACACTCCAATAGTAAGTATTACCCGACTGAAGTTCAAGTGATCTGGTTGTTAATACTCCTGAGTTTCCATTGGCTGGTAATAACAAACTCCCATTGCTATTTGCCTGGGCACTAAGTACGTCTGTCCCGCCAGGAGTTGTTCCAATTCTAAGATTATAAGTAATTATCGGTTTAAGCCCGGTATCCAATCCTGAATTTTCAGGATCAGTTGAAGTTCCCCATGCCAGTACAACGTTGCTACCCTCAACACTTTGTGATAAGTTGCCTGGAATAGAAGGTGCATTGTTTATTATTGAAGAATTATTAGTAAATATATTTGTTACATATTCATAGTTATTATCTCTGCCTGAAATAACAATATCCAAATTACCATCTTTATTTATGTCTCCTTTAGTAATGCTTGGGAAATTACCCCGGAAAATAACATCTTCAAAATCAGTTTTTGAATAAACAAAGCTGCTATTTTGATTTAGGAAAAGTTTTACTTTGTACCTGTCAATGTCTTGATTCTCCATTGCAACAATTGCCAAATCAAGGTCACCATCATTATCAAAGTCACCTGATACATTTTCCCAATATCTGTCATGTTCACCTAAGTTAACAATTGTTTTACTATAAGAACCATCATTATTCTCAAATAAATAAACTACTCCATTATCTTCCCAACTGCCTGAAACAATACATAAAATATCTAAATCACCATCATTGTCAAAGTCACCTATATCAGATTTTGTATAATCAGAATTTATACTGTTTAGTGCAATTTCCTGAGAAAGATTATATTCATTATTATTATTTACATATACCTGCAATTTATTTAAACGGGTACTCCAATTTTCATCCCAGAAAGCTGCAGTAACAACAATATCAGCATCTCCATCATCATCAATATCAAATAAACTGATGGATGCATTGTGGTGTTCAATTCTATCAAATGGATTAATCCCAGTTTCATTATCCCATCCAATAATTGTTTGTTCAGAAAATATATTTTCACCAATATTAATATATGCCCTTAATTCTCCTTCCAGCTTTATATAATCAAGATCTCCATCTTTATCAATATCATACCATTTTGTATTATTACTTTCGTTAGACCATCCAAAAGTTTTATCAAGTTTAACAAATCCATTTGAAGTATTATTAAATAAATAATTTTGATTATTATTAAGAATTGATAAATCTAAATCATTGTCTGCATCGTAATCCACCAGGTATGTATTTCTGAAACCCCAATTAGAATGCAAATCAGAGAAAACATCGCCTGTATTTAAAACAGTAAATGTGCTGTCTCCGTTATTAGCCATAATGCTAACATCTGTTTGATAATCACTATGTTCTCCGGTTAAAATTATATCCAGATTTCCATCATTATTATAATCACCTGCCCGTATATTCCCATTACTTGCACCAGGAATAACAACATCTAATAATGTAAATGAAGTTCCTGGAATTGTAATAGTATCCTTTTCAGCAAAAGAAGATGAAGAATAAATACCATCTATTGCCTGCACAGACCAATAATATTCCTCACCGGCTTTCAGGCTTAAGGTAATAGAAGTATCAGAAAAATTATTACCGGTATTTGGCAACAATAATTTTCCATTATTTATATTAGCGCTGGGGCTAATTATATAATTCTCCCCTTTTGATGATTCCATGAATAAATTATATGAAATCAAATTTGAAGATTCAGTATCAGTAGATTTATTCCATTTAAGAGTAATATTGCTTCCCGATACTTCAGATATTAACCCGCCGGGTAATGATGGCGCGGTATTTCCAGGTTGAGTTCCATTATTTAATATCTTAATACCTGTTGTTTTAGCCATTAAAATATCCAAATCTCCGTCATTATCATAATCGGCAAATCTTAATTTTCTTAAATTCTCATTATTTATTCCAAGATTATATTGGGTAAATGTTCCATTATTTTCATTATCATAATAGTAAAACTCATTTCTTAATTCTTCTCCTGAATATGGATTATTGTAATCCCATTCCCAGTTTTCTGACCAATAAAAAATATCTAAGTCGCCATCATTATCAAAGTCATTTATTGCAATATCATTAAATTGTCCATTGAGTCCGTCAAATAGTTCAGAACTTGATGTAAATTCACCATTATTATTAACATATAAAACACTGGCGCTTAAATTTCCTTCTGTATTTAATACCCCTGAAACAAACATGTCAACATCACCATCATTATCATAATCAATCCATTTTGCTGTTAATCCGGGCTCTACATTCGCAGGTGATATGTTACTGAATGTTCCGTCAGAGTTATTTTTAACTATTCGCAGGAAATATTGGTTTTGCTGAGAATCATGCAACCATATTTCACCTGATACTAAAATATCAATATCACCATCGTTATCATAATCACCTAAATCAAGAGACAGTCTGTTTAAATCAGCATTTATATTAAAACTAGTAATAGTATAATTTGTAAAAACCCCATTAGAATTTACATAAACGTAAATTTGATTATCTCTTAAATTAATTAAATCTAAATCACCATCTTTATCATAATCGAACCATTTATTGTTTTTTCCGTGTTCATTATGAGTATTGCCTAAATCTAAATTTTGTTCTTCGAAATTACCATCTGTATTTTCAAATATTCTATGGTTTTCCCATTTTGACGTAAAAATATCCAGATCATTATCGCCATCATAATCAACCCATACAGCAAATCTGGGATCATTAATGCTAATTGACGTTTTTGTGTATTCTCCCGAATCGTTTGTATAAATTCTCACTTCATCATCATTATTATTAACGAGGATATCCAAATCACCGTCATTATCATAATCGCCCCAATCGGCTCCCATAGCATAGAAGCTTTCAAAATCCAAATCTGTTTTTTCTACAAGCGGACCTGGTGTAATAAACGACTGTTCAACTGCGAATGCAGAGCCAGTGTATCCGGCATCAACTGCCTGAACACTCCAATAAAAAGAGGTTCCTGATTTTGGGGTTAAAGTAAACTGATTATTATTCTGATTACCCTGAACAGGTTTAATCAAAGTACCATCAGCTTTTGCGTATGTATTTAAAATATCTGAACCACCCGGTATTGAACCTATCCTTAAATTATAAGTTAATGCATCTTGCGGTGTTTCATTATCAGTTGAATTATCCCAGCTTAATATGTAATTATCACCGTCAATAGTATAGATTAAATTGGCCGGAACAGTAGGAGTATTATTTATATTCGATTTAATATTCTCATATAACATAAATAAATTATGACCCCAGTCATCTTTTCCTACCAGAGCTAAATCAGGTCTGCTATCTGAATTAAAATCGCCATAAGCAATACTTCTTATTTGTGTTCTTTCAATTTCAATATCAGACTCCATTTCGGAGAATGAACCATCCTGGTTGTTTTCATATATCTTGAATAAATGATAATTATTTTGTTCTCCTCTTTCAAATAAAGTTAAATCAACATAACCATCATTATTTACATCAGTCCAGGCAAATTCACTGTGCCAATCATCATATTCCGGTATACTATCTATTCCCGGGTCATCCTCAACAAAAGTTTCAATCGTACTATTATAATTATAGAATATACCATAATTCAGATTATTATCATCCGGATCCTGAACACTAAAGAATAATTCTAACTCTCCGTCAGCATCATAATCAATAAATTCTGCATAATTAGCAATTATATCGCCAAATGAAATTGCAACCTGTTCAAAATTAAAGTTTCCGGTATTTTTATACAATCTTACTTCAGGAGTATTATCATGGCTGTTTTCGCCTGATAATAATAAATCTGTAAAACCATCATTATTATAATCACCAACAGCAACAGAAAATTTATTACTTATACCAAGCAAATTCAAATCCCCTCTGTCTATAAAATTACCTTCTGTATTTTCGAGTATCCTGGTATTCCATTCAGCAATAACAAAGTCCAGATCATTATCATTATCAAAATCTGCCCATGCATAACTATAATCCATATCATGACAAGGCATTCCAAAACTTCTAACTGCAGTAAAAGTATTATCGCCATTATTTCTATGTATTTTACTTTGACATGATCTCTCAAACAGATCCAGGTTACCATCCATGTCATAATCGATCCATTCGAGCCACATTCCCCATGAGTCATTGTTTTTTGGGATACCGGCATCAATCTTAGTAAATACTCCATTATTATTATTATAGATCTCTATAACATTACTCTCGTTTGAACCTGATACTGCATAATCTAAATCCCCATCAGAATCATAATCCCCCCATGCAACAGAAGCTTCATTTAAGAAACCTGTAACATAATCTACTCTTTCAAAATATAAATCTGGTTTTGATAAAACATTTTCGTATGCTCCAAGGTCCGGGTTGATCCCACCCTGTATTCGGTTAGCTCCGGTAATATCAGTTTCAGGGATCATGGTTGCATCAGGATTTCCAACTCCAATTGCCAAACTTTTATCACTAAGTGAGAAATCTTCATTAACAGGATCAGTGAATTTAGGAGCTACATTAATATTTCCTTCGCCAGGCCATAATTGGCCAATATTTACATAGTCATAACCATCCTGTGGATGTCCACTGCGAATTAATGAATATGAAATTGTGATCCCTGCATTTCCACTGGCATTGTTTATATTAATATCGTTTGGAGGCTCGTTGTCACGATGATTATCAGAAACTATTGAATTAACGATATTAATAACTGAATTTGGGCCATTTCTTTGAATACCGGCTCCATTATATTGGCCCGGAATAGTATTATTTGCTATGGTAGAATTAATTATATTAACATTAGAATTATCATTAATAACTAATCCTCCCCCGTCAAGGTCAGATCGATTATTTACAATCAGGCTATTTATAAAATCAACATCCGAATTATTAATCTCAACTCCCCCACCATCACCATTGTTAGTACAGGTATTATTCTTTACAATCAGGTTATAAAATTTTGCAGTAGAATTATTAACTTTAATACCCCCTCCTCTAACATCACTTCTGCAATTTTTAATCTCACTATCATATACATAGATTGTACTATTATCATCTATTTTCAATCCCCCCCCGGCATCATTACCATTGAAACAATTATCGATTATTACATTTTTAATGGTTGTTGTTGAATTATTTACATCTATTCCAGGGGTTGTATTATTTCCATTAATTGAAAAACCTAAAATTTGCATAAAATCACCTGCAGTATTAACAATATAAATTACCGGATTAACCGTTGGATTAGTTAATATTGTTGGGTCAGGGTCTAAACCAAGATATTGATATGAAACCAAAACAATTTGTTTGGTAAAGGAAAGCTCCTCATTAAACGTTCCGGCAATTACTTTAATAGTATCAGTAGAAGTTGCTGCAGTAATTGCTTCCGGGATTGTGGCATATTCATCTGCACCTGCTCCTATTTTGTCAACAATTAATGAAACAGGTTTATATCCTGTGATATAAGT
>JAGGXD010000263.1 GCA_021163295.1 Bacteroidales bacterium | reverse complement strand
GCAGGAGTGTCGGCCTCAAAGATGATCTCATAAATACGTGTTTTCAGGGAGTTTTTACTTTTCATAATTATTTTTTAAACCGGTGAGGCAAGATAATAAGAAAATAGCTTTGTAAATTCAATAATGATAACAATTTTAATACAAAACGGCTTTCGGGATAAACTAATCTTTCGTACATTTGATTTGAACTATATTATAACACATGGAACAACTATTCCAAAATAATTTTAGTGAAGCTCTTGATATTCTGAAAGAATTCATATCAGATGAAAAAAACTGGGAAAAGCTTGAAAAAGCAGGTCAGTTGATGCTGAAAGTTATCAGGTCAGGAGGGAAGATACTATCATGCGGTAATGGCGGATCGATGAGTGATGCCATGCATTTTGCAGAAGAGCTTACCGGAAGGTTTCGTGAGAACAGGCAGTCGATCCCTGCAATAGCCATTTCTGACCCTGCTTATATAAGTTGTACGGCAAATGATTTCGGATATGATTTTATTTTTTCAAGATTTATTGAAGGAGTAGGAAATAAAGATGATGTTTTGTTTGCTATCAGCACCAGCGGAAATTCTGCCAATGTGATAAATGCAATTTATGCCGCAAAAGAAAAAGGGATGAAGGTTATCGGATTAACAGGCAAAAATGGCGGGGAAATGGCAGGTTTGTGTGATGTTGTAATTGGCACCCCGGGAGCAAAATTCTCTGACAGGATACAGGAAATACATATTAAAGTGATACATTCTCTTGTACATTATTTAGAAGAAAAACTAAACTAAACTTTTTTTAAAATATGCTTGTTAAAACATTTGGCAGTGCCGTTTACGGCATCGATGCTACTAAAGTGACTGTTGAGGTAAATGTTTCTAAAGGAGTCAATTTTCGCCTTGTCGGTTTACCTGATAATGCCGTAAAAGAGAGTCAGCAGCGAATTGAATCTGCAATAAGAATAAATGGCTTCAAATGGCCGGGTAAAAAGATAATTATCAATATGGCACCTGCTGATGTAAGAAAGGAAGGGTCGGCTTACGATTTGCCATTGGCGATTGGGATACTTGCTGCCGCTGAGTATATAGGACATAAGGATATGGAGGAGTATGTGATGATGGGAGAACTTTCACTTGATGGCGGACTACAGCCGATAAAAGGAGTTCTGCCTATAGCTATCCAGGCAAAAGAAGATGGGTTTAAAGGATTGATCCTGCCTGAGAGAAATGCACGTGAAGCGGCAGTTGTTAATGATCTGAAAGTTCACGGTGTTAGGAATATTAGTGAAGTGATTGAATTTCTTAACGGTAAAAAGGAACTTGAACAAACTACGGTTGATTTAAAAGAAGAATTTCTTGCAAATGCGAACAGGTACGATCTTGATTTCGCAGATGTAAAAGGACAGGAGAGTGTAAAAAGAGCGCTGGAGATAGCAGCAGCCGGCGGCCATCATGTAATTATGATCGGTCCGCCCGGTGCCGGCAAAACAATGCTTGCAAAACGACTTCATACTATTATTCCCCCGCTAACTCTTCGCGAAGCACTGGAAACAACCAAGATACATTCTGTGGCAGGGAAAATCGAAAAAAACAACTCTCTTATGACTGGTCGCCCGTTTCGGTCACCTCACCATACAATTTCAGATGTTGCCCTTGTTGGAGGGGGAGCTTTTCCTCAACCGGGAGAGATTAGTCTGGCACACAATGGGGTACTGTTTCTCGATGAGCTTCCTGAATTCAAACGTAATGTGCTTGAAGTAATGCGTCAGCCTCTTGAGGACCGGCTGATCACAATTTCAAGAGCAAAATTTACTGTGGAATACCCGGCAAGTTTTATGTTGATTGCTTCAATGAACCCCTGTCCATGCGGGTATTACAACCATCCTGACAGGCAGTGCATGTGCAGTCCCGGAGTTGTTCAAAAATACCTTAATAAAGTCTCCGGCCCACTGCTTGACCGGATTGATATCCATATTGAAGTGGTCCCGGTACCGTTTGATAAACTATCTGATAAAACGCCAGTTGAATCAAGTGAAGTGGTAAGAGAAAGGGTTATTAAAGCACGGAATATCCAGGAAAAACGGTTTACTGATGATCCGGATGTTTATTGCAATGCACAAATGAATACTAAACTTCAGAGAAAACATTGCTATGTTGACCAGCCGGGTAAAGAAATGTTGAAAACAGCAATGGATAGAATTGGTCTTTCAGCCAGGGCATATGACAGGATATTAAAGGTTTCAAGAACAATTGCTGATCTTGAACAAAGTGAAAATATTCAACCAAACCACCTTGCTGAAGCTATTCAGTACAGGAACCTTGATAGAGAAGGATGGGCAGGGTAAGGGAAGAAGATGCGTGGCCGTACGCATCTGTTGAAGATGAAAGATAGTCTTTTGGGATCTGATAGTACGATAGAATGATGGTTTGAAGGTGTGTGTGGGAATAAAAAGTGAGAATGTGATTGTTTATTTAATCTTATAATCTATATTTGGCTATAGATTATTCAAAGTTTTGAAAGTTGAGATTCCCAATATCAATTAAAATATATCGAGTTATGGAAAAACAAAGTAAGCTTAACAGGCGGGGATTTTTGAGATCTTCTGTAATTGGCGCTACAGGTATTGTTGTTGGTCAGAATGCATTGGGTAGAACAGCAAAAACAAATATCCCTGAAGAAGAGAAAAAAGGAAAAATTATTTACAGGACTCTCGGAAAAACAGGGATCAAATTACCTGTTGTAAATATGGGTGTAATGAGGGCAGATAACCCAAACCTGGTAAGAGCTGCTCTTGATAAAGGTATTACACACCTGGATACCGCTCATGGATACCAGGAGGGAAGGAACGAAGAGATGCTTGGAAAACTTTTGGCTGATTATCCTCGCGATTCATATACAATTGCTACAAAAATCCATCAGCCGGGAATGGACAGGAAAACAGGTTTGTATTCCGATGAAGCTACTGAGGAATCGTTTATAAATATGTTTGAGATAAGTATGAAACGTTTAGATTTAGAATATGTTGATATACTTTTTCATCATGCTGTGGGATCACGTGAAGGGACAC
The DNA here is from genome assembly GCA_021163295.1 of Bacteroidales bacterium. GTDB lineage: Bacteria > Bacteroidota > Bacteroidia > Bacteroidales > VadinHA17 > JADFUQ01. Next base: position 15,743 of record JAGGXD010000263.1, on the reverse strand, counting down.
TTCATAAACCTACTTTGAATGCAATGGAAAAAATAAAAAAATCAGGGAAAGCTAAATTCCTTGGTGTTTCTACACATAGCAAAGAACCGGAGGTGATACGGGCTGCTGTTGACAGTGGTGTTTATGATGTTGTTCTGGTTGCTTATAATTTTAATCAGGATAATGTTGAGGAAATGAATTCTGCAATTGAAAAGGCGGCGAAAGCAGGATTAGGAGTTATTGCAATGAAAACAATGGCAGGAGGATTCTATGACAAGGAAAGGCAACATCCTGTAAATACGAAAGCTGCGTTAAAGTGGGCTCTGCAAAATCCTAATGTACACACTGCAATACCAGGGTTTACCAGTTTTGATCATCTGGAGGAGAGTTTTGGTATTATGGAAAACCTGGAGATGACTGATGAAGAAAAGGAACATATTAAAAAAGGGGAATCTCTTGCTTCTCTTTATTGTAAAGGATGCCGGGAATGTGTAGAGCAATGCACTAAAGCTCTTCCCGTTCCTGATTTAATGCGGGCATACATGTACACCTATGGTTACAGCAACCTGGAAAAGGCGCACCAGCTGCTTGTATCACTTGATGTTTCGGAAAATCCATGTGCTGACTGCAGGGAATGTACAGTAAATTGCACTTCAGGATTTAATGTCGCGGAAAAGATTAAAAATGTTAGCCGACTCGTAAATGTACCGGAGGATTTTATTACTTAACTTGTAATTCTTCGAAATGATAAAATTATATCTGAATAAATACGTGTTATTTTAAATAATCCTAAATATCATATATTATGTTTATTCTAAATGGAAATAATATAGGGAAAATGTTCCGGGAAGGTTTATTATTATTTGTGCTCCTGTCAGGTTCTTTTACTTTTTATGGCCAAATTCCTGAAAAAGTAAATCCTGAGGATGTTGGTCTCTCTTCTGAACGATTGCTGAGAATTAACGAAAGAATGAGAGGTTATATTGATGAAAATAAGTTAGCAGGAATAGTAACTCTAGTTGCCAGGAAAGGTAAAATTGCACATTTTGAAACATTTGGATATGCAGATATTGAATCTGAAAAGAAAATGGAGAAAGATGCAATTTTCAGGATATATTCAATGACCAAACCAATTGTAAGTGTTGGTTTGATGATGTTGTATGAACAGGGTGAATTTCAATTGACTGATCCTGTCTCAAAATATATTCCTGAGGTTAAAGAAATAAAAGTTTTAGCCAAAGACGGTAATCCTCCTGTATTAGAAGATCAGAAGTCGGAAATCAGGATCGTTGATCTGTTAAGACATACTTCCGGACTTGGTTATGGCTGGGGTCCGGGAGGTTATGTCGATTCGATGTATAACGTAAAACAAATCTGGGGCAGTAAGGATTTAACAGAATTTGTTAACAGGGTAAAGGAGATACCGTTATATTTCCAGCCGGGAACAAAATGGAGATATGGAATTTCAGTTGATATTATAGGTTTATTAATTGAAAGAATATCCGGTTTACCACTTGATAAATACCTGGAAGAAAATATATTTGTGCCTTTGAAAATGAATGATACCGGCTTTGAAGTACCGAATGAAAAAACAGACAGATTTACTACAAATTATGCACCAAAAAGGGATGGTGGCTTACGTGCAATCGATCTTCCTTCCCAAAGTCCATATACAAGAAATGTAACTCTTTTCTCAGGCGGTGGCGGACTGTTATCTACAACAACCGATTACTTTCGATTCTGCCAGATGCTGCTTGATGGTGGTGAACTGAATGGGAAAAGAATTCTGGGTTCAAAAACAGTGGAAATGATGACCATGGATCATACGGATGGTATTCCTTATGGTGGAGGACCTGTTGTCTATCCTCGAAAAGGGGCCGGTTTTGGACTGGGTTTCCAGGTAACGACAGATCCTGCACCAAACCTGTTCCTTACTTCGGAGGGGCAATATGGTTGGGCCGGGGCAGCCGGCACTTATTTCAGAATTGATCCGAAAGAAGAAATGATCATTATTTTGATGTTACAGATAATGCCAAATAATCATCTTCCTATACATGTGGAGTTTAATAACCTTTCATACCAGGCAATAATTGATTGACAGCTTTATTATAAACTTTTTTTTATACACGTTCAATAATTACAGCAATGCCCTGACCAATACCAATGCACATCGTAACAAGGGCATACCGTCCCTGTCTTCGTTGAAGTTCCCTGGTTGCAGTTAGGAGAAGACGTGCACCGGATGCTCCCAGGGGGTGTCCGATAGTAATTGCTCCACCATTAGGATTAATACGGGGATCATCAAAGGGGAGTTTGAGTTCCTTCAGGCATGCCAGCACCTGTGCTGCAAATGCTTCATTAATCTCAATAAGATCCATGTCGTTGAGATTGAGACTGGTGCGTGCCATTACTTTGCGGGTTGCCGGTACCGGACCGAAACCCATTATCCCGGGTTCAACACCTGCCACTGCGCTTGCTACAATACGTACCAGGGGGCGAAGACTAAAACGACTGGCAGCATCAGCACTACCAATAAGCAGAGCAGCTGCTCCATCATTGATCCCGGAAGCATTACCGGCTGTTACGATGCCATTTTGTTGCAAAGGTTTAAGAGCCGAGAGTTTTTCAAGGCTTGTATCGGGGCGGGGTTGTTCATCAGTATAAACAATCTCAGGAGGTGCTTTGTCTTTTACGGATGGCACCTCGACAGCCATAATTTCACCGTCATAAAATCCCGCCTTGCGGGCGGTTTCATATTTAGTTTGTGAGGCAAGTGCAAAAATATCACTTTCTTCACGAGAAATATCATATTGCTTTGCCAGATTCTCTGCTGTTTCCGGCAGGCTATCTGTTCCATACCGGGAGGTTAATTTTTCGTTCGGGAAACGCCAGCCGATAGTTGAATCGAAAAAGGAAAATGATCGTGGGTATGAATTTTCTGCTTTCCCAAGTACGAAGGGAGCACGACTCATACTTTCAACACCACCTGCAATGAACAGGTCCCCTTCGTTGCATCGTATAGCACGCGAGGCATCAATAGCAGCAGCGAGACCACTTGCACACAGACGGTTAAGTGTAATACCACAAACACTTGCAGGTAATCCTGCTATAAGGGCAGCATTCCTGCCTATATTGCGCGAATCCTCTCCTGCCTGGTTGGAATCTCCAACAAGAACATCCTCTATCTCTTTCGTGATTTCCGGATAACGGCGGATAAGTTCTGCAATGGTTACAGCCATCATATCATCGGGTCTCAAACGTGAGAGTACACCGCCATAACGACCGAAAGGTGTTCGAATACCATCAAAGATAAAAGCATTTTCCATATATTATTTCATCATTTTTTCAAGCTTTCTTAGTAAGCTAAGTTCTTTTTCAAGTGGTACAGTTGTCGTTTTTATTGATTCCGCAAACTTTAATGGCCAGCCAGTAGATTCACTTGCTTGTTCTACACTTACACCGGGATGAAGATGGGTCATAATAAGCTCTTTTGTTTCCGGTGATTGCTCCATTATTCCTAAATCGGTGATAACTGCCTGGGGTCCTTTGCCGGTAAAACCAAGTTTAGGACGGCTGTTACCCTCTTTCCCAAATCCTACAGAAGAGATAAAATCAAGTGTATTAACAAAATTACTTGATGTTTGTTGAAGCATTACGAGAGTATGTGTGCAAAACCCTGCAATCTCGGTTGCACCTCCGGCTCCGGGTAAACGGATTTTGGGATAATTGTAATCACCTATAACAGTTGTATTGATATTTGCAAACCGGTCGATTTGAGCTGCGCCCAGGAAACCAATATCAATCCTGCCACCCTGTAGCCAGTAGCGGAACATTTCCGGTACCGAAACAATTGAAAGTGCCTTACGGCTGAGCTCATCATCCCCTATGGATAATGGAGGACGGTCGGGTTTTGTGTCAAGCGTTCCGCTTTCATATATCATTGAGATGTTTGGTGCATGCAATTTTCTGGCAAGATTTGCAGCTAAACTGGGCAGACCGATGCCGATAAAAACAACTGCATCATTTTTCAGGAAACGTGATGCTGTTATAACCATCATTTCATTGGAAGTATAGCCGGTTTTAGACATATCCTTGCTTTTCGAGTTTTAACATAAATTCTGAAAAGTCAATTGTAGACAGAACGAATCTGTCCATCCAGTCCAGAAATCGTTGACGGTTACGACTTATTTCATCCCAACGGACGTAAAAATCGTTTGAACGGTTGTAATATCCTTCAGTATAGGATGGAAATGCTCCTTTTGGAACGCAGCAAACAACGTTTACAGCCCAGCGTGGTATCACGGTCCCACCCTGCTTTTCATTAACCTGATCGACTATTTCCTCGACAGTGACAATACTTTGCCGTGCTGCAAGTAGAGCTTCTTTTTGTATGCCGATGATACCTTTCATCCAGATATTACCGTGCTTATCAGCCCGTTGTGCATGAATAATTGCAAGATCGGGTTTTATTGCCGGTACAACTGTAAGAGTTTCCCCTGTATACGGACACGAAATAAAACGGATATCTGAATTAACACCGGGATAATCTGTTCCCCGGTATCCTTTAAATATCGCACATGGCATATTTGAGGCTCCGGCTACGTAAGCATTAGCCATAGCTGCATGTGAATGTTCATTTATTTCAATATGATGTGGGTAATTATTTTCAACAGCATCACGTAATCGGTGGAGCGACCCGACTCCGGGATTACCTCCCCATGAAAACATCAGTTTGTCCGCACAACCCATTCCTATCATCTGGTCGTAAACAATATCAGGAGTCATACGAATAAGTGACAGGTTATGGATTTTCTGCCTGATAATTTCAAGTCCGGCTGCGTGAGGAATAAGATGTGTGAATCCCTCCATAGCCACACTGATACCAGGCTTCACATATTTCTGAACAGCTTCCCTGAGACTTAAAAATTCCGTCATGAAACCTAAAAAGTTAATCGAAAGTTCGATAATCGTACACGTGTACTATAATCGAATAGTGCAATATAATAATTTCTGGTTATAAAAACAACTCTTATTCATTACATTTTTTCTTGTTTTCACTTGAATAATTATTACTTTTGGTTGTGCACTAAGTGTACGGATGTGCGTAATTCGCACAATCAATAAAAAAACTAGTTTATCAGACCTTTATTAAGGGATTGTAAAATAGAAATAAGAATCGATAATGAAAGATAGTAGTGTTTTAATAACCGGGGGATCTCGGGGTATTGGTGCCGGTATTGCTAGACGGCTTTCGGCTGATGGCTACAAATTAATCGTCCTGGATATTGTTGAACCGGAAAACGAATTGCAAGGCGAATATTTCAAAGTTGATCTTACCGATATCAAAGCTGCAGGAAGGATATTAAAAGAAATTTCCATTCGTTATTCTGTCACACGGCTTGTGAATAATGTTGGAATTGTGAAACCGGCACTTCTTGAAGATACAACCCTGGAGGATTTTTCAAATGTTATCAACCTGAATACCCGGTCAGCATTGATGTGTACACAAGCGGTTCTTCCGGCGATGCGTAAAGCTCATTTTGGCCGTATTGTTTCAATTACCAGCCGGGCTGTTCTCGGCAAGGAATTACGTACTGCCTATTCGGCAAGTAAGGGTGTGCTTGCTGCAATGACACGTACCTGGGCTCTTGAACTTGCCGGTGATGGTATAACAGTTAATGCAGTTGCACCCGGCCCAATAGAAACAGAAGCTTTCAGGAAAAACAATCCTGCTGGTGATCCGCGAACCGAATCATTTATTAATAGTGTACCGGTAAAACGGCTTGGCACAACAGGAGATGTAGCACATGCAGTAAGTTATTTTCTGGATGAACGTTCAGGCTTTGTTACAGGTCAGACACTTTATGTTTGTGGAGGAATAACTGTCGGTTTTTCAGGAACATTATAATAAAGAATATAGTTTTACAAATTGATCAGGATTTAAACAATCAGGCATTGGCAGGGACGGTGGACATGAAGGGTTTGAAGAATGGCAGGAAATAAAATATAGATGTATAGGTGGAATAAAATAGTGAAAAAGACAAAATGGATAATTTTCAATTTAACACACCGGTTACAGTTATTTTCCGGTCCGGAAGTTCCAGGGATCCTGAAACTTATAAAAACCTGATACAAGCGGGCAGGACTTTACTTGTGACCGATCCAACTCTTCAGAGATTTGGGGTAGTGGATAAAGTACGAATTGCCATGGAAAATGCCGGTGCTGATGTTTTGGTTTACAATGAAGTTGAGCCTGAGCCAAATGCCGCTACAGTTCGAAATGTTGCTGAAATTGCCAAAGGAGAAAATGTAAAACAGGTTGTTGGACTCGGGGGTGGCAGTTCGATGGATATCGCAAAACTTGCAGCGTTAATGATCCCATGTCCTCAGCCGGTAGAATTAATGTATGGTGTAGGAAAAGCAAAAGGGAAACGACTTCCTTTGATCCTTATCCCGACAACAGCCGGAACCGGATCGGAGGGGACACACGTTGCTGTTGTTACCGGTGATGATGGAGAAAAAAGCCCAATTGTTGGACCGCAGTTTATTTGTGATTTGGTAATTCTGGATGCAGAACTGACGCTTACACTTCCTTCAGGCGTTACAGCGGCAACCGGGATTGATGCAATGGTACATTCTATTGAGGCATATACATCAGGTTTTCGCAAGAACCCTGTGTCCGACCAATTGGCGATAAAAGCATTTAAACTTCTCTTTGGAAACATCCGCACTGCTGTAATGCAGGAGGAAAATATTGAGGCTCGTGGGAATATGCTGGTTGGTTCAATGATGGCTGGACTTGCTTTTGCAAACGCAACTGTAGGGGCTATTCATGCACTTGCCTATCCTTTGGGAACGCAATTTCATCTTTCTCATGGAGAAAGCAATTCAGTTGTTTTTGCACCTGTTATGCGGTTTAATTTGCCCGAAGCTGTTACTCTTTATGCTAATCTTAGCCGGGAAATATTACCGGAGTGTTTGGATGTTGACAATATGGATGCAGCTGAAAGATTGATAGAAGAAATGGATCGGTTGATACCGGAAATAGGGTTAAAAGATAGATTATCTGACTACGGAATTGAAAAGAAAAGCCTTAATACACTGGCTGATGGAGCACTTAAGCAAGAGAGAATTCTGTCATACAATATCAGAACAATGGATCGTAAGGATATTTTGAATGTTTACAAAAGTGTATTTTAAGTTTATGCAATTTTGAAAAAACTATGTGATGTTATGAAGAAATAATGGAAGAAATGAATAACAATAAAGACAAAGATTTTCTGAAGACACTGGCGCGGGGTATTGATCTTATTAAATCATTTGATACGGAAAATCCCCATATGACTCTCACTGAAGCTGCACGCAAGAATGACATGAGCCGGGCTTCAACGCGACGTTTTTTATTAACTCTGAAACGCCTTGGTTTTATTTTACAGGTGAATGACCGTTTTCAGCTTACGGCAAAGATCCTGGATATAGGGTATCAATATTTAGCCAACCTGGATTTTATTGAGGTTATTATCCCATTTATGCGGGAAGTAAGTCGAAAACTGGGCAAGGCTTGTTCTGCCGCTGTTTTGGACGGTGTGGATGTTATATATGTAGCCCGGATCCCTTCTCAGCAGCAAATATTATCAGTCAACCTGCATATCGGTTCCCGTTTGCCTGCATACTGTACATCAATAGGGCGTGTATTACTTGCTTCTCTCTCCGATAAGGAACTTAAATCTTATTTCGATAGAGCTGAACTAACATCACGTACACAACAGACTGTTATAAGCGAAAAGAAATTGCGAGAGATCATTAAGCAGGTAAGGCTTGACGGATATGCCGTTGTTGATCAGGAACTTGAGGAAAGCCTGCGCTCCATTGCCGTTCCAGTTCATAATCGCAAAGGCGATGTGTTATGTTCAATGAATGTGGGAATGCCGGTTGGCCGGATAAAAATGAAAAATGCTGTTACAGCCTGTTTGCCGGTATTAAAAGAAGCAGCGGAAAAAGCAGAAATGTTGCTTGCCCATCATCCTTAATAAAGAGCATCTGTTTTATAATACCGGAACAAAAACAGAGTTAAAAAAAAATTAAAATATGCGAAAACCATTCATCGTCTTTCTTTTTATTCTGATCTCTCTTATTGTAATACTGGCAGGATTGATAATACTCCCGTCAAAAAGCATTCAGGTACAAGCTCAACATGATCTGTTTCCAACAATGTTAAAAAGTGTCAAAGCATCACAATCCACATTAACACTTTGGTTAGCCTTTTTCTTTGGTATTTTTTCTATTTGTCTTTTTACTCTATTCCTGTACATCGGATTATCCGGCAAGAATTTTAACCGTAAGAAACTGGTAGTAATAGTAATTGGGCTTATTTTTTATGCTGGAATATTTTCGTTCGGGTTTGCAAGTTATCTACGATACATCCAAAATGACTCCTTAAGGATTTTTCTTGGATTTCCGGCTCCTACCGCCTGGATGCTTTACGGTATCTGGTTTTTCCCCCTGTTTTTTACATTCTTATATGTAATAAAGTTTAATGATTGGGTTTTGAAACCGAATGATTATCAACGATTGAAAGAGATTATGAAGAGCAGAGAGCGAAGAGAAACTCGTAACCCGTAGCCCGTAACAGCTTGATGTAAAGAAAAATACGAATGGCTTAACATATAACATTTAACTTATAACAAATAACACTACAATTAATGGAAGCAATTCGTAATCCTGTTATCCTGATATCATTGATAATCTACATGCTTCTGTGTATTGGAATTGGGATATGGGCATTGCGGCGAACAAAATCAACTTCCGATTTTTTTATTGCAGGTAGGAATCTGGGTGTTATGGTAACTGCGTTTGCTGTCTTTTCCTGCACAATGAGTGGTTTTGGTTTTGTTGGTGGTCCCGGGCTTGTTTACAAAATGGGAATGAGTTCAGTATGGATGGTAATTGCATCACTAATTGGCTTTAATATTTCGTTTTTTCTTTTAGGAAAGCGGTTAAGGCTTTTCTCTGAACTGGGCGGATCTATTTCATTACCTGACGCAGTTGCTTTACGATATGGGAATAAAACAACCGGATTATTTATAGCTATTGCAATAATTATGGGCGTAATGGGATATCTGGCAACACAAATCCTTGCTATGTCTATAGTTCTTAGAGATATTCTTTTACAAACGGGAATTGTGGAATCAATCAGCCTTGGAACCACAATGATTTTAGCCGGCTCTATACTTGTATTTTATAGCGTAACAGGCGGAATTATTGCTTCAGTGTATACAGATATAATTCAGGGTAGTATAATGATTATTGGCGCTATCCTCATTTTTTTTACAGTTATTACTATGTATGACGGAGGCCTTGCTTCTATTAGTCAGACAATATTTGAAAATGATAGAGAAGCTATTGGTCCGTGGGGAACCCTTGGTATGGTAGGGTGCCTGTCATGGCTGTTTGTCTTTGGATTGGGAGCATCCGGGCAGCCTCATGTAATAACCAAAATGATGATGAATAAAAAGGTAAGTGATGCAAGACATATATTGCCGGTTTCGATATTTGGTTATTTTTTTTCTGCTCTGTTATGGATCAGTATTGGATTAGTGATGAGAGCTTTGGTGCTTAAAGGAATGCATCCTGAGCTAACATCAGCAGACACAGCTGCTTCACAATTCCTCCAATACTATGTACACCCGGTTCTTGCAGGTGTGGTTTTTTCAGGATTATTTGCTGCTATAATGTCAACATCTGATTCATTCCTTAATATTGGAACAGCTGCAATAATGCACGATATTCCTAAAGCAATGGGTATAAAAATAAAAAATGAATTATACTGGGCAAGGGTAACAACATTTTTGCTAACACTGTTAGCAGGTGCCTTTGCCCTTTACAGTGGTGATCTTATTGCAATTTTGGGCGCCTTCGGCTGGGGAACATTTGCTGCTGCTATTGTTCCTGTTGTGGCTATTGGTTTCAACTGGAAGAGGGCTACTCCAGTGGCTGCAAACACTGCTATAATAGTAAGTCTGGGAATTAATTTCTTAGCAAAACTTTTTAAAATTACTATACCCTTTGGGATTGATATAGGTGCTATATCTCTTATAGCCTCATTAACTCTTTTTATTTCAATATCCCTGCTGTCTGCTCCTCCAAAGCTTGATAAGAATGTTGAAGCAATTATGGACATTTAAGATCTTTCGGGATTTTACTGCTTATCTCAAAAACAACCGGATTGTAGGCATCCGGGCAAGCGGATGTTGAAACATCCGGGTTTTCAAACCAGGGAAATTACGAGTCAAACATCATTGCAAAAATCTTACTTCCCTACGCCCGGAAGGAGAATAATATCTTCATCCGAACTCAATTCTTTGATCTTTAAATTTCTGAAATAAATTGGAGCTCCGGCGTGTTTACCCTGAAAACCAATAAAACCATGTGTGGGCAGGTCAGCTACCGGTATATGTAACCATAGAGGTATTTCACTTCCGTCAGGGTTTACTTCCGGATCTGTCCATAATTTCATGTCCATATTAATTATTTGTTCACCGTTCAGCAGAACATAAATTAAATTATCCACACAGGTTATTGTGAAACGGTTCCATTCACCGGGATGTTCTACCATACTTTTAGTAGCAGGCAAATGACCAAAAACCGCACCGCATTGCCATGTTGGTGGACTGCTTGCCCACTCCTCTGAATAATCATCAGCTATCTGTATCTCAATAGAGTTTGGGATCCAGTTTTTAATATCTGTACAGTAGAGAATTACTCCGCTGTTTGTGCCGGTATCTGTTTTAAACTCAAGGTCAAGCATGAAATTATCATAGTCATATTTTGTCCAGATAGCCTGGTCCTCACTTGCTGTAAGGATACCTTCTTTGAAAGTCCATATGCCTTCAGGGAACATTGCATTAGACAGATCATCAGTAAACAGATCCTGCCAGTTAGTAACATCCGGATGAGATGTTGGTGGAATCTCAATACCTGATTTACAGGATTGTACGGCAAGGATAAGTACGAAAAAAACAGGGATAAAAGTTTTCATAAGAAATGAAATATTAATTAATAATTAAATCATTTTTATTGAAAACAAGATAACAAAATTATTTGAGATAGGATGTATAATGATTGCTTTAATGCTTAAATGCATAAATGATTGAATGATTAAATGATAGGAATAACCAAGATTTGAATGAAAAATAAATAAAATATTACTTTTTTAGTTAATTTGCGGATCTATATTCTTTGTACTCGTAATTGAGTTAAAATTCCAGTAGATATATAATGAAAATAGTTGTAATAGGCAGTACAAATACCGATATGGTAATAAAAACCGGTCATTTACCTTTGCCGGGAGAAACTATCCTTGGCGGAGAATTTTTTATGAACCCGGGAGGTAAAGGAGCCAACCAGGCTGTGGCAGCTTCAAGGCTTGGAGGTAATGTTGCTTTTATATCAAAAACCGGTAATGATATTTTTGGGGAGCAATCTGTTGAAAACCTCCGGAGGGAAGGTGTAAATACCGAAAATATGGTTGTTGATAAGGAAAAACCATCCGGTGTTGCCCTGATCACTGTTGATTCAAAAGCAGAGAATTGTATAGTTGTTGCTCCCGGATCCAATATGACCCTTAAACCTGATGATATTGACAAGGCTATTAAGCAGATAGGGATGGCAGAAATTGTATTATTGCAGCTTGAAATTCCAATTGAAACAGTTGAATATGCAGCCCAAATTGCTTACAGAAATAATAAGAAAGTGATTCTTAACCCTGCTCCGGCTCAAAAACTATCTGATCTAATTCTGAAAACAATATATATTCTTACTCCAAATGAAACAGAGGCAGAAATTCTTACAGGAGTGAAAGTAACGAATACAGAAACAGCTGAAGAAGCGGCACAAATTTTAAAGAATAAAGGTGTTGAAATTGTAATAATTACTATGGGTGCAAATGGTGCATTTATCTACACTGACAGCTTGTCGGAATTAATCCCTGCCCCTGAAGTTAAGGCTGTTGATACAACTGCAGCCGGCGATACATTTAATGGTGCACTTGCAGTTGCTATTTCGGAAGGGTTTAATGTCAGGGAAGCTGTACAATTTGCAAATAAAGCGGCTTCAATTGCTGTAACCAGACTTGGAGCACAGGTTTCTACACCATGTAGAGCCGAATTGCATTCGGCTGGCAAAAAATTAAAATAAATATTAATTATGAAAGCAAAAAATTTACAAATGTTTGTCCTTGGGATTGTATTATTAATGGCTGGTTGCGGAGATAGTCAGAAAAAAAATTCGAAAAAACCCGATATCCCCATTCCCGTAATATTCGACACCGATTGTGGGCCGGATTATGATGATGTTGGAGCATTAGCTATATTGCATGCCTTTGCAGATAGTGGAGATATTAATATTCTTGCTACAATATCTTCAAATAAGCATGAACTGGTTGCCCCTTCAATTGATGTGATTAACACCTATTACGGACGTCCTGATATTCCAATTGGAGCTCCCAAATCTGACGGGGTAAATATTGGTGCATCTCAAAAGTGGCCTGACTCACTTGTTGCAAAATATCCTCACGATCTGATGTCAACCGGTGAAGCTCCTGATGCAGTAAAATTATATCGTAAAATCCTGAGCGAACAGGAAGATACTACAGTAACAATTATTTCTGTTGGTTTTCTTACTAACCTGGGAAACCTGATTATGTCGGAACCGGATGAATTAAGTCCGTTACCTGGAAAAAAACTTATTGAGAAAAAAGTTAAGAGATGGGTTTGTATGGGTGGAAAGTTTCCTGAAGGGATGGAATTCAATGTATTTATGGATTCATTGAAATCAATTATTGCAATAGAGCAATGGCCGACTGAAATAATATTCACAGGATTTGAAATAGGAGAGCAGATAAAAACAGGATTACGGTTAATTGAAATGCCTTGTAAAAACAACCCTGTAAAAGATGTGTTTGCCATATCAATTCCAATGAGTAAATGGGACAAAGATGGAAGAATGAGTTGGGACCAGACCGCAGTTCTGATTGCAGTAATAGGTTATGAGAATTATTTCTACATTAACAAAGGCAGGTTTATTACTTTTGAAGATGGACATAACGAATGGAAAGATTCCGAAAATGGCCCTCATGGCTATGTCAAAACTAAAATGCCTGTTCCACAAGTCACAAAATTAATTGAAGATTTAATGATGCATAAAACTACTGTGACAAAATAAATAATTATTCAGAACTTTCTTCCTTATTAAAATAAAGGATTCCTTCAGTTTCCTCTTCTCCGGTTTTATTTTTAGAATTAATAATAAGCAAAGTTCCTTTTTTTTCTAATGTAAAAGTTTCCTCGGCAATCATATCAACATCTCCTTGATCACCGTAAAATGTGACTTTTGAATTGATAATAATACTTTTCCCCTTGTCCGACCATTTAGCTGAAGCTGTTCTTGGCATATCATAAATATAAATTTCATATTCTTTACCATCTAAAGTAAGATCTTCGTCAAATGGATATACCCCACCATCATAATCACTTTCGTAAGACCTGATGGTAAATAAACTATCTCCGACATGCTTAATACTGATTTCTGTAAGAAAAATTGAATTTTCTGCGATTTCTGTTTTTTCTTTATCCAACACCCATTTACCTGAGAAATTCACCTTTTTTTTACCTGCAAATAATGATACTGACAACATTAAGAAAATTGCTGTCAAGAGAAGATTTTTTTTAAACATTTTTGTCTCAGTTTGGTTAAATAATGCAATAAAATTCTATGGTATCCTTAAAAAATAGATGCTCAAAATAATAAATTTCAAATCATTCTTTCACTTTGTTAAATCGCAGGGCTTTGATCATCCAGTTAGGCAATGCCTTTTCAGGATGACGGGTACTTAAATTCAAGTACCAGCCAAGTTTCTTAATAATTGGTATTTTGTGTGTTTCAACAAATTCGATTAATGTTCCGTCGGGATCTTCAACATATGCAAAATGTCCGCTTGCTTCACCCATATCAAAAACGCCATTTTCATGATCTGTTTCACTATCAACTGTAAAAGGGAAACCCCCTTGCTGGCACATTTTTTTCATTTTATGCATTCCTCTTATGTCATAACAAAGATGAATAAAACCAAGGTCGCCCCATAGCCGGCCCTGGAAAATTTTTCTCGGTTTCCTGTTTGCAGATTCTATCAATTCGATATAGCTTGTGCCAAACATTCTGCTAAAAGCTCCCATCCTGCCTTTGCTGTGAAATAACAATACTCTGCGAACTTTTTGGGTACCACCGCTTATCCCTGTAAAATCACTGAAAACTCCCGATTCATCATAAATTACCTGATCATAACCGAGAATATTAGAATAAAATTTCTTGGCAAGATCCATATTCGAAATGCCTATCATTACACCATAAGCTGCACCTGTAAGTTTCTTTTCTTTTCTAAACCAGTTGTCTCCGTTTACTACCTGGAACAAATTTCCATAAGGATCTTTCACAAAGAAATATTTTTCACCCCGCGGATCTTGTTGTACCTTATTAAGAAGGTCAAGATTCCGCAGTTTGAATTGCTTATAGGTGTTTTCTACATCTTTGGTTTTAATTTTAACGGCAAAAATTCCAAGGTCACCAAGAGAAATATCAAATCCGGCGGCTTCCGGAACCCTGTCGGTATATTGCCAGATCTCAAATCCGCCACCGCCCTGAAGATTTAGAGCTAATGCTGCATGGCGACTGCGTATTTTTCCACCCGTGTAAATTTTCATCAGCCTGGCCTGTGCTTTTTCTTCAAAGACCCTTACATCCATGCCGAAATTTTCCCTGTACCATTTCCAGGCTTCCTTAAGATTGGAAACGCCAATACCTACTTGCTGTATTCCACTAATAACTACATCGTTCATAATAAAAATAATTTTGTCAAAGCTAATAACTTATTTCTAAATTCCATCAGGTTGGACTTACACGGTTTACTATTTTCCAGAAAACACCCGGGAAAAAACGCTTCAAGTGCACCATGATAAGGTCTTTACCTCCAACTAAAACCTCTTTTTTCTTTTTACGGATGGATTTTAGAATTTTTTTTGCGGTTTTTTCAACGGGGAAACCTCCTGCTTGCCCTGCATCTCTTTTTCCCCATCGCTTACCCTTACCCGTGAGTGCATTGTCTGATATGGCAGTATTAACCCTGCCAGGGATAATAATTGTAATTGAAATCTTTTTTCCATGAAGTTCAGCACGCAAAGTTTCAAAATATCCGTGTAAGGCATGCTTTGAAGCGGAATAAGCAGACCTCATTGGGAAACCGAATTTTCCAACAATACTGCTTGTAACTGCGATATGCCCGTAGCCTTGTGCTTTCATATAAGGCAAAACAGCTTTGGTTAGTGCTACAGTGCCGAAGAAATTTATTTCAAAAATTCTCCTGATTGTCTCAAGAGAGATATCTTCATCTGATGATCGCTGGCTCACTCCTGCCACATGAAGTAAGATGTCGATCTTCTTATATAATTTAATAATTTTTTCTGCCAGTTCCGGATAGTTATCCTGTTGCTCCATATCAAGTATCTGAATAAAACAGGAACTTTCGTTCTCGCCGCAGTTTTTTTTAACCTGCTGAAGCTTTTCTTCATTACGGGATGAAGCTATTACTGTTGCTCCTTGTGCAACAAGATCATAAACCAAAGCCTCACCTATTCCTGATGATGCACCGGTAATCCAGACTATTTTTTTTGAAAGGGTCATATTTAATAAACTTTATAAACTTTGTAATAATT
>JAGGXD010000016.1 GCA_021163295.1 Bacteroidales bacterium | reverse complement strand
TTAGTCCCAATAAATGAGCCGGATTTGAACTGGCCATCTGAATAGCATCGGAGAGACTACACTGTGTAAATTTCATCATATTTCCCACACATGCACTTATTGGAGATGCAGCGCCGGCAAGAACATTTTCGGCAGGAAATTTTACGACATCCGGAGTTAACAACACTTTTCGTTCCCACCTGGTATATTCTCCGGGTTCAAGCCCTGCCAGATCGAGTGCATCGGAAACCAAAATAGTGCGATTATTCCCTTTGATCTTATAAAAACACTGTACTTCTTCCTTATTCAAATGAAATCCATCTACAATAATACTAACAGACAGACGGTCATCGGCTAACTGGGGCCAGAGTGGGTTATTGTGACGATTGATCATATTTGCACAACCATTTCCCAGATGAGTTGACATGGAGGCTCCTGCATCTGTCGCCTCTTTAATCTCCTTTGCATTTCCATTGTGGTGTCCTAACGAAACAATAATACCATCCTGATGGCATTTTTGAATAAATGAAACAGCTCCTTCAATTTCAGGAGCAACAGTAATTAATTTAATCCCGTTATTCGCTGCATTCTGTAATTCAAGGAATTCATTCCAATCAGGTTCTCTGATATATTTTTCAAGATGAGCCCCACGAAATCCTTTCACGGGAGAGATATACGGACCTTCGAGGTGGAAACCCGGAATAGACATACTAATCTCTTCATCATCCATTGCTTTTGAAAGAATTGAAAAGCTATTTTTCAGCGACTCTTGATCCGCAGTAATCAGAGTTGGCAGAAAAGATGTAACTCCCTCTTTCCACAGGGCTTTTACAGCTTCCCTGATCCCTTCAATATTTAAATCCTGATCTGCAAAATCAATCCCCATATACCCGTTAATCTGAATATCTATCAATCCAGGAGCAACATATACCTCCGGAATATCTGATCCTGAAGAAAGATGTTTGATTTTTGCTATTCTACCATCAATAATCTCAATGCTTACCGGTTCTTCATCCAGATAAAGAAGTCCTTCGACAGAATTAGTATCCTTCGAATTAACATTCTTTTTTTCGGTGCATGAGTTTAATGAAAATAGAATTAGAGAAACAAAAAAGATGGTTCTGGTTATCATAGTATCATTAATTTATTCGAATATGAGTTCGCCAAAATATGCAGACTGGTGATAATCAGGGTTCTCGGTGCCAATTGGATTCCAGCTTACATAATGTGGTTTTGATGTTTCATCACCGCATTTGTAAAAATTCGCATTAGCCTTAAGCCTTTTCAGAACTATATCCTTATCATAGGTCAGGCACTCTTTGGGGATGACTATCATCATTTCCCATTGATATCCCCCTGTTTTTTCTTCAAAAGGTTGATTTCCCAATGAAGATCTCACTTTAATTAATTTCAGTATTTCCGGATCTGTCAATACTCTGTTCGCCCTTCCCGGGCCATAACCAACATGAGGTATTCCAACACAATTGAATTCAAAATTATAATAAGTATTTTTTCCATTAGTTGAGAAGAAAAATTCAACACAACTGTCTTTGTACACTTCGCCATTTACCCTGGTCTCCCTTGCCATGATATTTTCTTCAGTAACATAATACTTTAGCAATATCTGATTTCTGCAATGTGCTATTTTAAATCTCACCTCAGGTTTGTAAGGAAACTCAGTCCAGTTAATGGTTTCAATTAATTGAAAATCAGCATTGCTTTCAAGCAATTGTTCTGCTAAATCAAAATCCATAACACCCTTATGATCTATCTCCTTTACTATCAATTTTTTCATATTCATTTTGTTTACGTCAGTTTTCAAACTACATCCTTTAAGCATTAAGCCGGGAAAGAAACCGGCAACAAATACTGATACTGCACCTTCTATTGTTTTTTTAATAAAACTCCTTCGTTGGTTTTTCATATTTGTCGCATCTGTGTTATTATTGTTCTAATTATTTTACCAACATTTTTATTAATTATTATTTTTTCTTAAGTATCAGAAGCCAACCCTCCCCTGCTTTTACAAGGATGGTTTTATTAGGATTAAATGAAGTTTTTGACTGAAAATCTTTAATATCCGGGGCATACAAAACAGATTGTTCCGGAGAAAAACCCAAAGTCTCCCAGTCAATTTCCAATTCTACCTTTTCCTCTTTATCTGCCCAACTACCAATGGCAATCATTATACTGTCCTGCCTTACATAAGCTGTAGCAAGAACTTTACTATTTCCTGTTTTTACAGGACAATCAGGTGACCAGTAGCCCACCATTTTGCTTTCTTTGATACCAAACGAGTCCCATATCTTCCAAAGAGCCCTTGGATTACCAGCCCATGGCAGACGGGCTGTCATACCATAAACCATTCCTCTCCATTGGTTCCCTCCGTCTTGTAGCATCTCACCCATTAATCCGTAAGGAATACCTGACATTTCCACCAGCCAGAAATCCGGTGGAGCATCTTTATCAAAATATTCCCCGAACCATAATCGGTCAATATATGGGAAATGTTCAAGGTAAAGACCGGCACTATTGATGAACCCATCGCGAACGTTAAACTGGTTAGCCGAATGAAGGTCAATTAGTGCTTCGGGTCTGTTCCGGTCCAGCACTTTCCTGACACGCTTCATGGTAGTCCGGTCAAAGGCAATATCGTCGATATATAATCCATCAATTGACATATTCTTTGCAAGCCAATCCAATCCTTCTACATAATAATTATGCCATCGCGACATACCTGAATTTACAATAGCTGCATCTTTCAGGGAAGGAACAAACCACGCCGCAATATAATCATCTCCAACATGTTCCTGCAACCATGAATAGCCCCCTCCCGGACCTTCAGAAAATATTTCATATCCAAGACTACGAATGGCAAACAGGTCCGGAGCATGGTTTGATAATTCCCTTATTGTATTATATATTTTTACTTTCATCCCTTTTTGATGGGCTTCGTTAATATAATTAAACATTTTTTCCTGGCTAAGGAACGGGTAGTTTATATAGGGATTTACCTCATTAGCATGGTGAATATTAATAACAGTAGCCCCGGTTTCCTTAATTGTATCAACAGGTTGATAACTATGATAATACCGGTTTTCCCAATGTTTGCCCGTATTAATTGGTTTAAAAGGTGTTATCCATAGCAAAAGATCGAATAAAAGTGGTTGTCCGGGTTCAAGTGTCCGGGAACCAGAAAATGCTCTAACCCGGGTTGTTCCTTTATCAACACTCTGGATATTAATCCCGCCCTTACCATGATTATACCATGAATCAGGGAGATTAAGCGGATCAGTCAGATAAAAATTTGTATTCAGCGGACGGGCATAATTACTTCCTCTCAATGCAAACTGTATTCCCCCATGAGTGTTTCCAAGCCAGGCTCCTTCCTGATTATGTTTTATATCCCATTTCCATTGAACATTTTCCGGCCGGTATCCACCTTTAAAACCCAATCCCATCATATACTTTGAAAATGTTTCCTGCATATGGATTATGAGTTCGGCATCCTTTACAGATATCTTTTCGCTGGCTTCTACCTTAATACGGAATCGTGCAAGCCCGTCAGCCTCAAGACTTCCTTCGGTTGTTACACTTATTTTATCAGAACTTGCTTTTGAAGTCCACCGGATAATTCCATCTTTTGTTTCGGTTATCCGGTAACCTTGAGGATTAACAATCAGGTTTTTATTATTTTTATCTGTGATACGGAAATTAACAGGACCGGACAACAAGGGTTGTTTCTGATCTGTAATATGGGTTACCTCCGGGGCAAAGCGGGAATATATCTGTCCCGGTAAACCATTTTCCCCCAATACCAGGTCTCTGCCAAGGCAGGAAATTGTATCACCAACTTTTGTAAGTGGTATGAACGGATCAACCACATCATAATCCATTGCCAGCTTTGAATTTAACCACCGTAACCGGGAATGCCGCCACGGTTCCCCGTCACCCCTGTCATCAAGAATTTGGTCAGTTACTTCCAGCATGATATTTACTTCAGCGGGATCAAATCCGGCAGGATGTACAGTAAGGGTTCCATAGTATTTACCGGATGGCAGGTCGCGTGGAATGTCAATGCCTATCCATAAAGGTTGAACATCCCCTTTTTCTACTGAGCATATCTTGTCAAATGGTTTCCCGTCCCAGTTGATTCCTTCAGTATTAAAACATGTAAAAGCAGAGGCGGGAATTATTCCTGACCCGGATTTTTCTTTCAGATCATTAAAAGAAACAGTAATATCATCAATGTCAACCGATGAAGCATATATTCCAATTTGAAAAGCATAATACTCATTCCTGCAGGCAGTTCCTTTAAAATCGGATGATGGTCCCTTGTTAATCCACCGGTAAGGAAGATCCTGTTTCATCCGAATGGGATATTTCCTGTTTTCAGGAAAAACCAG
>JAGGXD010000031.1 GCA_021163295.1 Bacteroidales bacterium | reverse complement strand
CTTTATCAATTGATGAGAATGATCTTAATAAATTTATTGTAATAGGAGACAGGGTTTTAATACAGCCTAAAACTCCTGATCAGAGAACTAAATCAGGATTATACTTGCCGCCAGGAGTGCAGGAGAAAGAAAAATTACAATCGGGGTATGTTTTAAAAGTGGGTCCTGGATATCCAATACCGGCAATTACTGATGTTGATGAGCCATGGAAAGATAAAAGTGATGAATTGAAGTATGTGCCCCTTCAACCAAAGGAAGGGGATCTTGCCGTATATATACAGAACAATGCATATGAAATTGAATTTAAAAAGGAAAAGTATGTTATTGTTCCTCATTCTGCTATCCTTATGTTAATAAGGGATGAAGGATTATTGAAATAGTAATATTCCGGAACGACTCTCTGGCTTTTCTTTATTGCTATTGTTAAAAATTGTTAAAATATCTAATCAACTGAACATTTATGATCAGAAGGTATTAATTTTATCGTGTCATTTTCCGCAATTAATTTCTTATGGTAGAAATTTTTATTGAAAAGGAAAAACCTGGTTTTATGAAAATAGACGGACTAAAAACAATAATTCTTTGCATTTTCTTATGCTATCAGTTTTCTGCAATTGCACAGGAGGAAAAAAAATCAGTACCACCTCCCCGAATACATGTTGATGTAAACAAGAAAATGGATGAATTCGGGAATATTATTCAATATGATTCCACATATACATGGGAGTATTCAGCAGGTGATAGTGTTGTTTTCGGAAATTATGGAGAAGCCACGGATTCGCTTTTAAGACAATTTGAAAAATTTTTTAGCATACCTTGTTTTGATTCAGTATTTATGAATTTACCATTTAATAATAGATTTTTCGAAGATTCAAATTCATATAAACCATTTTCAAAACATCAGTTCTTTAGTGATAGTTTATTTACCTTTCCTCGCCAAAAATATTATTTCTTCCCCGATTCTATTTTTCAAATGCCATATTCATTTCCTTTTAGTTCTGATTATACGGATCATTTTAAGGAATTTTGGAAGCATTTCCATGATTCTGTATTTAACCACATCATGATCCCTGATTCGGTTTTGCATGAGTATTATAAATTTGCTCCACGAAAAAGTCCTCCTTCCAAAAAGGATATTGATATGTAATCTGCTTCGGAGGATAATAAATTAATTATTGAATTTATTTAACTATTAAATATTTCAAAGCAACTAAAATGCTTTAAGTTATGGATATAAAGATTGAAAATCTTACAAAAAAGTTTGGGGCTCAACGAGCTGTAAATAATATTTCTTTTGATGTAAAACCGGGTGAGATATTAGGTTTTCTTGGTCCAAATGGTGCAGGGAAAACAACTACTATGAAAATGATAACCGGTTTTATGTTACAGGATGAGGGTACGATAATAATTGGTGGAGAATCGATGTTGGATAGCGAAAACGATTTGAAAAGGAATATTGGATATCTGCCGGAAAATAATCCGTTATACCTGGAAATGCCGGTTATCGATTATCTTATATATTGCGCAGAACTACAGGGTATTAATCGCGGTGATGTCATGAATCGGGTACGAGAAATGGTTAGAATATGTGGAATAAATGCCGAAAAGCATAAAAAAATTGGTGAATTGTCTAAAGGTTACCGTCAAAGAGTGGGTCTTGCTCAAGCCATGATACATGATCCTGATATATTAATACTTGATGAACCGACAACAGGACTTGATCCAAACCAGATAGTTGAAATCAGGAAACTCATCAGAGAGCTGGGGCGTGAGAAAACGGTTATTCTCAGTACACATATTCTTCCTGAAGTTGAAGCAACATGCGATAGGATTTTAATTATTAATGATGGGAAAATTGTTGCTGATGGAACATCAGACTCACTTAGGAAACAGGCACAAGGCCACGATATCATTGGCGTTAAAATTGAAGATGGTGAGAAAAATAAAATATTCAGGGCTCTTCAGGAATTGTCTTCTGTTTCAGTGGTTGATTTTGTAGATCAGCAAGACAATCGTTTTCAGGTACAGGGGAAACCCAAAACTTCTACACAACGTGATATTTTTAACATGTGTGTAAAAAACAAGTGGATTATCACGGAAATGATGCTTATAGAAACCAACCTGGAAGATGTTTTCAGAAATTTAACAACTAAAATAAATTCCAATTAAATATGAAACTAATCTGGATTATTGCACGACGAGAATTATCTGTTTTTTTTGATTCTCTAATAGCGTACGTTATGTTGATCTTGTTCCTGGGTTTCAGTGGCTTTTTTACATGGTTATACGGATCTGATATTTTTCTGATAGGTCAGGCAAGCCTGCGTTCATTCTTTAGCATAGCATACTGGACACTTTTCTTTTTCATACCGGCACTTACAATGAGACTTCTTGCAGAAGAAAAACGTTCGGGAACAATTGAATTATTACTCACAAAAGCAGTAACCGACCGGCAGGTTGTCCTGGGTAAATTCTTGTCAGCCTTTTTGCTAATTGCTCTGGCTCTTGCCTTTACGCTACCATATGTGATTACTGTATCAAGTATTGGAAATATGGATACCGGAGGTGTTCTTTGTGGATATCTTGGGTTATTATTAATGAGTGGTGTTTATATTAGTATTGGTCTTTTCGCGAGCAGTTTGACACGTAACCAAATAGTCGCATTTCTTACAGCCCTTTTTATCGGTCTCTTCTTTCATATAATTTTTAATGTGCTGGCCGGAAGTATTACCGGAATGACAGGAAAAATTTTTAATATTCTTAGCCTGTCAACCCATTTCGAAAGTATTTCCCGGGGTGTAATAGATACTAAAGACCTTATATATTTCCTGTCAATAATGGTTCTTGGTGTTTTTCTTTCTGAAGTAGCTCTATCAAAACGAAATATTGGTAACGCGTAAAAGAAGATTTTGTAATGAAAAGGAATAAAACATATATGTCTGTAATAATTGTCGTAGGAATTATTCTTGTTTTGAATTTGATCTCGGAACAATTGTATCTACGTTTCGATTTTACTGAAGATAACCAGTACACTTTAAGCAATGCTACAAAGGATATCCTTAAAGAATTAACATATCCGGTTACTGTTACTGCATATTTCTCAAAAGACTTACCACCTGATATTGAAAGAACCAGGCAAGATTTTCGTGATCTGCTGATTGAATATAACAACCGGTCAGGTGGTATGGTTGTCTATGAATTTATTGATCCCGGTAAGAACGATAAGCAGGAACAGGAAGCTCTCCAGAATGGAATACAACCTGTTATGATAAATGTTAGGGAAAAAGATCAAGTGAAACAGCAAAAAGCATTCCTGGGTGCCTTGATACAACTTGGAGAAAAGAAGGAGGTTATGCCATTTATTCAGCCTGGTACAGCAATGGAATATTCGCTTTCCACGGCAATAAAAAAAATATCTATTGAGAGTAAGCCTTCAATAGGATTATTGCAGGGCCATGGAGAACCATCTATAGCTGAGTTATCACAGGTTAATGAAGGGTTAAGTATATTATATAATTTTGAACCGGTTACAATAACAGATACAACAAAAATTCCAGATAGAATTAAAACTTTAGTACTTATCAGACCCATTGATTCAATCCCGATTCCTGATTTTACAGAAATTGATAAGTTTATGAAAAATGGTGGCAGGGTACTTGTAGCCATGAATCGTGTTGACGGGGATTTAAGGAGTGCATATGGAAAGGTTTTGAATACAGGACTGGAAGGATGGCTAAGAAGAAAGGGGATTAATGTAAAGCCGGATTTTGTTGTTGATGCAAGTTGTGGTGCTGTTACAGTGCAACAGAGACAGGGCAACTTTTCTTTTTCCACAAATGTTTCTTTTCCATATTTACCTGTAATAAAATCGTTTGCCGATCATCCTATTACAAAAGGATTGGAAGCAGTTATTATGCAGTTTCCCAGTACGATAGAATATTTTGGTGATTCTACAAAAACATTTACTCCAATAGCAACAACTTCAGAAAAATCAGGAAGCTATTCTGCACCTCTTTATTTCAATATTGAAAAACAATGGACAGAAAATGATTTTCCTTTGAAACATATTACTGTAGGAGCAGTTTTAGAAGGCAATTTTGGCAGTAGTGATTTAAATAAAATGGTGATTATTTCTGACGGTGATTTTATTGTGAATGGCCCGGGAAGACAAGCCCGGCAATTACAGCCGGATAACGTGAGCCTTTTAGTGAACGGTATAGATTGGCTTATTGATGATACGGGACTGATTGAACTTAGGACCAAAGGAGTAACGGCACGCCCTATAAAAGAACTTGAGGATAGTAAAAAAGCACTGCTTAAATATTTGAATTTTCTTTTGCCTATAATTTTGGTTATTATTTATGGTGTTTTTCGAATGCAACAAAAACGTAATTTGAGAATAAAACGACTGGAGGAAAATTATGCCTAAGAAATATAATAATAGTGTTCTGCTAATAATATTAATTGTTCTTATTGCCGGTTGGTTTCTAACAAGGTTTTTTAAATCCGAAAGAAACAAAAGAAATTTTAAAACTGACATCGTTTCTGTTGATACTTCTTCGGTAAAAAGCCTTTATCTATATCCAAAAACTCTAAATGGACAGGGAATTAAATTTGATAAGAAAGATAATCAATGGCAAATCACTTTTAATGATATAACTGATGATGCTGACCAGGATAAAATTAAAAGTATGTTAAGTCAACTAATAAGTATTAAAGCAACAAGATTGGCAGCACGTTCTGAAACAAAATGGGAAGAATTCCAGCTAACAGATAGTCTTGCGACACGAATTGAAATAATTGATAAGAAAGGCAAGAAAGAACTTGACCTATTATTGGGTAAGTTTACGTATCAGCAAATAAATCCTAATATGAGTTCCTATAACCAGAATAATATCAAAGGAATATCATATGTCAGACTTAATGGTGAAAATGAAATATATGCTGTTGATGGGTTTTTGAATATGGCTTTTAATATGGATTTTAAATTTTGGAGAAATCAACAGATTCTTAAAACTAAAAAGAATAATATTACCAGATTATCTTTCAATTATCCAGCAGACAGTGGATTTGTTGCTATGCAAAAAGATTCAGTATGGGTTATTGGAAATCAACCTGCCGACCCGGCAAATTTTGAGAGCTATCTGACCAGCTTGGGATTTCAATCAGGGTCTTCGTTCGTTGATAATTACATCCCTAAGGGTAATGCTGATTATCAGCTCATTATTGATGGGAATAATATGTCTCAAATTATTATATCCGGATACCGGATTGATGATCAGGAAGTAATAATTAACTCCAGTATGAATCCGGACAGCTATTTCAGTAGCACTTATGATGGTGTTTTTTCACAAATATTTAAATCAAGAGAAGAACTTGTGAGGGATGAAAGATGATTGTTGATGGAGAAATTCGGTACCTCCAGAACGTAACTATATAAAGTACAGGTTCTATTGAATATAAAATCCGAAGTGCCTTATGATTTATAGATTGGAACAGTAAAACAGAATTTGCTGCCTTTCCCTTTTTTACTATTTACCCTGATTTGTCCGCCATTTTTTTCAACAAATTCCTTACAGATAATAAGTCCAATCCCGGTGCCTTTTTCTTTATTACCGGAACCTATTGAGGTGTTTTTAATATCAATTCTGAATAATTTTTCAACATCTTCATCTGTAAGTCCAATCCCAGTATCTGTTATTTCTATTTCAATAAAATTGTTTTTTTGTTTGGCGTTTATCTCAACAGTTCCCCCATCAACGTTAAATTTAATTGCATTAGATACAAGGTTTCTTATTACGGTATTTATCATGTCCGTATCAACAAAAATAAAAATATCCTCTTTAAGGTTATTTTTAATACTAATATTCCTCTTCTCAGCATTCATTTTCATTAATGAGATGTTATGTAAAATAAGAAGGTATAAATTGTTCTTTTCAGGACTGTATTTTAGTCTTCCTGTTTGTGACATTGACCATTGCAAAAGGTTTTCGAGTAAGTTATAAAGAAGAATTACAGATTTATTTATTCTGTTAATTGACATATTCTTATCTTCATCACTTAAGTCATCAAATGCTTCAGATAAAGATTCAGTGACTGATAACAAAACGGAAAAGGGATTTTTTAAATCATGAGCAATGATAGAGAAAAACTTATCTTTGGCAGCATTTAGTTTTTCCAGATCCTTGTTTTTTTCTATTAATAATTCTGCCTGAGACTGTATCGCTTTTCTCGATTCTTTCAACTGGCTACGCATTTCAATAAGAGATTTTCCAAGTGTATCCCCTGAACTCAATAGTTGATAATCAGCATTTAAATCACCTTTCCCGATTTTTTTTGCAAAAGCTGTTGTTTGGTGTAAACCATCAAGAAGAGTATTAGCTGAATGAGTCATATCGCCTATTTCATCATTTGTGCTGACTATCAGTCTTTTTGCGTCACTAATTTGTCCTCCGGCTAGTTTTTTAAATAATTCGGTTGTTGATTTCAGAGGCTTAGTGATGTTTGATGAAATTATCCATATTACAAATGCAATGGCCAGGAAACCAAGAATGCCAGTTGAGACGGATAAATAGAAGGGTATATTTGCCTCTTTAAGTATTTCCTCCATAGGAACAACAATTCCTATAGACCATGGAGTGTCGGTTCTGCCTGTTTGAAAAGGTACAAAAGAAACATAAGCCTCTTTATCAAATAGAAATTTTTTCGAAACAAAAGAAAATAACTTTCCCTGGCGAATACTTTCTGTTATCAGATGCTTTCTGGTACAATCCGGACAGAAATCTGAAATTGGCCGGTTGATAAATTTTAAATCCGGATGAGTAACAAAATGACCGTTATTGGCAATGAGAAAAGTGTAACTGTTTTTAAAGGATTCGAGTTCGTCGATTATTATCTGGAACTTAGCAAGTGGAATATCTACACCGGTTAATCCGATAAATCGGTCATTTTTCATTATAGGTATTATTATCGTTGCCTCAAGAATTGCTTCTTCTCCCAAAGGTTCGTCAGACGGAAGTGCTTTTTCGTTTTGGTAAGTATAGTAATACGGTTGTGTGAAATATTCTTTTCCTGATGACTTCACTTTATAATATATTCCAGAAGTGTCATCCCCTGAGATATCTAATATTTCGTCTTTTTCTACGATTTGTCCGGTATCCCAGTATAATGATTTTCTTTTTCTTCCATAGGGCTTATTGTAATCAGGGTCAATGTTTTGTAACTCCCACTGGAGAAATGCAGCAATATACTCGGGATTCCTGACCAGCATGTTACGAAGTATCATTTCAGAAATAGACTCTCTCTGGTTTTCTGAAAGAGAATCCATTTTCTCAAATGTATGTGAAAGGGTTCTGGAAGCTCCAAAATACTCGTTTAACCTGGATTGAACAAGGAAAGCAGATTCTTTCGCATGCAAATCCGCAATCTCCATAATGTCCTTTAAAGCTCTTTTCCTGAATGTTATACTAATCGAACCCAATGCAGTAATATATATAAGCACTGTTGTTGAAAGGATAAACAGGAACATCTTACTTTTAAGTTTCCATTTCATATTTTATACTGGTTTTCTTCCAGCAATAACGAAGTTCTGGTTTATAAATTATTCTGCATTATTTAATATTCGGAAATTTTCAATAAAAATAATGTAAATTTTTATTTTATTGGTCAAGACAGGAAAACATATATACCGCAAAGGAAGCTAACCAATGTTCTCCTTCATAGTTCCCGCTTGTGATGTTGGGCAAGGCATCTAAGGCATGCTTTTTTCCTGCATCAAATAAAACATTTTTTGCAGGATGATCAACAGGTAAAGCATTTGTTATACTGAACATGCACCATGCCCTGCTCAGGTTCAAGCCGTCAAGATGAACGATTTTCGGGTCGCTGCGGTCGCCAACTGTTGCAGGTTCCAAAAGAGTTTGTGGTTCGCCATCAGCAATTCCAGGTAAATACTTGTTAAACCATTTTGTAAAATTCTCCTGGTTCAATACACGTCTCATAAGGTCGCATTCCTGAAGGGAAGGTGAAAGAAAATCGTCCCCGTCAGGTTCCCAGGATGCAGGTGCATTAGTATCATTAAAATAATAGGTAATACTACGTTCAACTAAAACTTTTTCAAGCTCTATCTTACCTGAAGCCCGTGCATAATCCAGTGCAAACGATATTCCAAAAGCTGTATTTGGATGTACACCCCGCCGGATAGGATATGTTTGTTTGGGAAGAAATTCAATATACCTGTTTGTTATTGCATCGGCAAGTGGCTGCAGGTTTTCAAGCCATTTATTTCCTTGGGGATCATCCCATAAATATAATTCCTCAGCAAGTTTTAACAGCCATGCCCATCCGTAGGTTCTTTCAAAAGATCTCCTGCCCGGCTGGTGAAGATATTCAACCTCTTTGGCAATGTTCTCCTTTGTGATATTTTTATCAATAGCAGCTCTTATATCATTTCTCAATTTAAGGTCAGGAAAATTCTTTAGTAGTTTTACCAGCATCCAGTGACCATGAACCGTAGAATGCCAGTCGAAACACCCGTAAAATGCCGGATGCAAAACCTCCGGACCTAAAACCTCTGTTGCATCATTCATTACATGAGAAAGTTTGTTAGGATATTCTCTGCTAATGCAGTTGTATGCAAGTTTTGAGAGATGATTGGCAGTTTCAATATCAAGAACCGGCAAATTTATTCTGTCAATATCAATATTATCTTCTTTTTCCCGGTTACGGTTAACATTATTGCAACCAATTGGCAGAATAATTACCATGATCAATAAATTAAAAGTGAATCTTTTCATAATTTTTGTTTTTTTCCAGTAAACAGTAACCTCTTCAATCTACCATTCCACAGGTTTCATTCCATGCTTCTCAAGATAATCATTTGCTTTGCTAAAATGCTCATTCCCAAAAAAACCACGGCTTGCAGAAAGCGGGGAGGGGTGAGGTGATTCAAGTACAAGATGTTTTGTCCTGTCAATAGTTTCGCCTTTTCTCTGCGCATACG
>JAGGXD010000062.1 GCA_021163295.1 Bacteroidales bacterium | reverse complement strand
TTTCAGGTGGTATCGAATGGTGTGTATTTCATCATCACAGGGCTTCAACATTCATGCCGGTTGATTATAAGCTATCTGAAAACAAGGACGGAAGTAAAACCATATGGATCGGAGAAATTGAACCGCGGCACCGTATGAAATGGACAATTGGAATAACCCTGTATCCGGAAAAATCATTTATTGAAGTGAATGTCAAGATGTTTAACCGTACTGAGAATGTGAATTCTTTTCTTTATTGGGCTAATGTTGCGACACATGCAAACAATGATTACCAGATAATTTTTCCTCCCGGCATTGAATATGCAACCTTTCATGCAAAAAACAGCTTTTCTCACTGGCCGGTAACCAGGGAAGAATACCGGGGTAATGATTATTACAAGAATAACATCGACGCTTCATGGTGGAAAAATCATCCTGATCCGGTTTCCTTTTTCGCTTTTGATCTGAAAGATGGTTTCCTGGCAGGTTATGATCATGGTAAAAATGCCGGAACTATCCATGTAGCTAATCCTCATATTGCCACAGGCGCCAAATTATGGGAATGGGGTCCCGGTGAACGCGGTTCAATGTGGGATAATAAAGTACTCACTGATAATGACGGTCCCTATGCGGAACTAATGACCGGAGCCTATTCCGATAACCAGCCCGATTACAGTTGGATCAAACCATACGAATACAAACAGGTAAAGCAGTATTGGTATCCACTGCAAAAAACAAGAGGAGTAAAAAGCGCTAATCAGCAAGCTGCTGTTAACCTGTCACTAATTTCGCCAGACACTATTTTTGTTGCTTTTAATACAACCTGTGAATATAACGATGCAAAGGTGACACTTGTCGAAAAAAACAATCAACTGTTCACGGAAACTATTGATATTGCTCCGGATAAACCTTTTAATAAACAGATAAAACTCTCTAAGAATATTAGTGAAACAGATATTATAGTATCGTTATATACAGATGAGAATAAAGAATTAATTTCATACAAACCTGATGACAAGGAATATAATCCTGATTTGCCCCCTGAAGTTAAACAACCACCGCCACCGGATAAAATTGAAACCAATGAAGAACTTTTTCTAACGGGTCTGCGAATAAAACAATTTCATAATGCACGATTAAATGAACTCGATTATTTTCGTGAGGCATTGATCCGGGATCCCAATGATATAAGATGTAATATTCAAATGGGAATAGATTATAAACAGCGGATTATGTATGAAGAGGCAAAAAAACATTTCAGAACAGCAATTAAACGCCTGACAAAGGATTATACAAGACCGCGAAGTTGTGAGGCACTCTATCATTTAGGTCTGGTGCTGCAAGCACAAGGCAAATACAAGTCAGCTTATGATACACTTTACCGGGCTACATGGGATTACGCTTATTATGCTGCGGCGCATTATAACATGGCACAAATAGCTTCTATCAGGAAAAACTATATTGCTGCCATGGAACATATAAATCACTCATTAACAACTAATAGCAAGAACACTAAAGCCCTGAATTTAAAATCAGCCATTCTGAGAAAGCTTGGAAAATATGAAAAAGCAGGTAACATAACAAAGGAAGTTTTAGATGTAGATGTACTGGATTTTTGGGTAAGAAACGAACGTTATCTGATCAAAAAAAATACAGGCCGGCAAAACGAAGCGAATAAAGAACTGGCTGAATTAACCTCTATAATGAGGAATTATCCCGATTATTATATTGAACTGGCTACCGATTATATGAATTGTGGCTTTTTTGTAGAAGCTTCTGAAGTTCTTGAAAGAGCTGTTACTTCAGATAATGAACAATTGAAAAACTATCCCTTAATTCACTATTATCTTGGTTACATTAACCTGAAGCAAAACAAAAAAGACCATGCAGAAAAATTCTTTTCCGAAGCCAGGAAACTATCAACTGATTATTGTTTTCCTTACCGTCCTGAGACCATCAAGGTATTAAATGAGGTTTTAAAAAATGACAAGACCGATTCCAGGGCTTATTATTACCTGGGTAATATTCTGTACGATAAGCAACCAGGAAAAGCTATAATAAACTGGGAAAAGGCAGTTGGTTTGGAAAAATCCCTGGCAATTGCACATCGTAACCTCGGCTGGGGGTATTTCTACTATGAGAAAAATATCAACAAAGCTATTAATGCATATGAAACTGCTATCAGTTATAACTCAACTCAACCAAAATATTACTACGAGCTGGATTTGTTGTACGAAAGAAATAATACTCCTGTTGAAAAAAGGCTTTCTGTTTTAACTGAACACCATAAGCATGTAGCCAAAAGAGAAGATGCTCTGACACGGGAAATACTGGTGCTGGTAATGAATGAAAAGTATAATAAAGCGATCGAATACCTGGAGAATAATTTTTTTCATATCCAGGAAGGTACTCGTGCTCTACATGATATCTATGTTGATGCACATTTGTTACGCGGAATTTCATTTCTGAATAATAAAGATAGTAAGCCGGCATTGGATGACTTTTTGAAAGCTGATATTTATCCGGAGAATCATCAGACAGGCAGGGATATTAATTTTATACGCAATTCTCAAATTTTTTATTATACCGGACTGGCCTATGAAAAAGCCGGTGATCTTCAAAAAGCCGTTGAGTATTATAAAAAAGCCGTATCATCAGGTAAAATAGAATCGCAGTATATGTACTATCAGGCATTGGCACACAAAAAATTGAAAAACAATAGCAGTGCTGATAACCTGTTTGAAGATCTTATCGGGCTGGGAGATAAAAAATTAGATCAACTTGATGAGATTGATTTCTTTTCAAAATTTGGCGAAGGTGAATCAAAACAAAAACGACAGGCATCTGCATATTTTATAAAAGGACTGGGGTATTTGGGAAAAGGTTCAAAAAAACAAGCCGGGGAATTATTCCAAAAAGCAATCCAGTTAGATGCCGGACATATCTGGGCAAAGGAGTATTATGAGGTGATGAGATGATGAGGTGATGAGTTATTCAATAATAATTCTTCCCCTAAATATTTCCGGACCTCTTAACTCAATAAAATATATTCCGTTTGCCAGGCCTTCTTTTTGAAACACAAAACTATTTCCTGTGATGTTAGAATAATACCTTAATACCCTGCCTGAGATATCAAAAACAAAACAATCATATCTTTTTCTATCGGGATTTGAGAATTCAACTATTGACTGACCATAAACAGGATTTGGGTAGACTTTAAACTGACCGGGGGAGCCAGGTTTCTTACTTAAAACATTTGTAACAACATGAGTTGTAGCGTTTGAATATGAAATATACATGTCATTATTATCACCTGATAAAATACCCTTGATCTGGTACAAAATCTCCCCCGCCGGAGGATTCAAATCTGAATAAATATTAATTGATCCGGGAATTGAATCAATTACAGAAAGATTATTTTTATCAATACCTCTGAGAATCACATATGATACTACATTTGCACCTTCATAATGATTCCAGATCAAGCTTTTCGTATCATTCCCACCATCATATACTTCAAGAAAAACTGACTTATGTGACAAACTGTACAATGAGGTATCACCACATTCATTAATAACCCGTAGCATATACCTGTGCGATCTTGTAACAGGATAAGAGGAGGTATCATTTACAACATCTGTTTCAAAATTTTGCAGGGTATTAACGATGTTATATTTTCCAGTAATATTCGATTCTTTATAGAGGAGAATTTTACCTGCTCCGAATACAGGATCAAAACCTACAGTGGATAATTCAGAATAAATATCAACTGAGATTGAACTGATACCGGGAGTAAAAAAGATACTATGATCCAAACGGCAAGCAACATTCCCCTGATTATCAGTTCTTATCAGGTATGAGCCGGTCTGGTCGAAGCTATCAGATGATCCGAGCACAATAAAACCAGAATCAGCTGTTTGTTTCATCTCATAGCCATAATCGGAGCCGGCACCTCCATAAGTTTTAGCCCAGGTACTGTCACCTAAAATACTTGTTTTTAGAATAAGCAGGTCATTCTGCCCGTTTCCATATTTCTCAGTAGAACCTGCAAGAACAAACCCCTTATCAAAAGTCTGGCGAACACTAAATCCTTTACTATTACGCAATAATTGAGATTTTTCCCACATAATAATTCCATCAGTGTCGATCCACATAAGAAATATTTGATTTATAGAAGTATTAGATGCCTGCCATGTTCCAACAACAATGAATTGCTCATTCTGAGTCTCGAAGATATTGGAATTCAGCACAGTAGTAATATTCTCATATTTCTTTATCCAGATAGTATCACCATTTGCTTCGAGCTTGGCAATAAACAAACAACTACCTTCAGGATACTGAAAGCCACTATATCCTCCTATTATATACCCTCCGTTTTCAACCTCATTTATAAACTGTAGAGTTAAGTGGGATTCTCCTGTTATCTTTTTCTCCGAAACAAATTGTCCATCAGAATTATATTCGGTAAATGAAATAATCCTCTGATAATTATCTGCCGGTCCAAGTGACCTGGTTCCTGCTAAAATAAAATTTTCATTTTCAGTTTCCAGAAGTGTTGGATACTTATCCTCAAACTCTCCGGTATCAATACTTTTTATTGATAATAGAACACCATCCTGATCAGTTTTAAAAACTCTTACTTCATGAGGCCCTGATGCACTAATAAGGTATCCCCCATCCTGACTCATTTCAAGGCTTATATGATAATTTACATATTCGCCGTTTTCATACACTTTTGTCCAGAGTTTTTCGCCGGAACTTAGAAATTTAGTCAGGATTATTTTATTAATCCCGTTAACAGGTACAGTTTTACCGGCAACCAGATAGTCCCCATTTACTGTAACCTGGATATTTCTGCCCGGAAAAACCGTATTAAACAAGTTGTCATTAATAGTTTTTTCAAATGTCTGGGAAAAAGCATTATTGAAAAAAACTAAACCAATAATAATAAAACGAATAATCCTCATCCTTATAACTAATTATGAAATAAATA
>JAGGXD010000065.1 GCA_021163295.1 Bacteroidales bacterium | reverse complement strand
CTGTTTCAACCTGGTATGGGATTACTGTTTCCGGTGACCGGGTTTCCGATATTGAATTAATTTATAATAATCTTTCAGGAACAATTCCACCGGAGATTGGCGATTTAACAAACCTGAAAATTTTGAATTTTTGGTCTAATCTGCTTACCGGACCAATTTCACCTGAAATTGGAAATTTGACAGATCTAAGTAATTTAACACTAATGAATAATGTATTATCCGGATCAATTCCCTCTGAAATAGGTAATATGATAAATCTGCAAACATTATGGCTTCATTCTAACAATCTTACAGGTTCGATTCCTTCTTCAATTGGCAACCTGACAAACCTGGAATCTTTATCACTATATGAGAATCAACTGTCAGGATCAATCCCTGCTGAAATTGGAAATATTACAAATTTATATGATCTGAATATTGGAAACAATCAACTTTCCGGATCTATTCCACCTGAAATTGGAAACCTTTCAAATAGTTTAACTATCCTGTCGCTTGAGGAAAATAATCTTTCAGGTCCGGTTCCTATCGAAATAACTAATCTTAACTATTTAAGAAAATTGAAATTGTATGACAACCAACTTACCGATCTGCCAGATCTTACATCTCTTGACTCGCTGAAATTCCTGAGAATTCAAGACAACCGATTCAGATTCAAGGATATAGAACCAAATATTGTTGCTGCAAGTTCATCTTTTACGTACTCGCCACAAGACAGTGTAGGACAAACAATTGATACAACTGTTTATGCTGAAGTAAATTTCACACTTTCAGTTTCCACCGGTGGTGCTAACAGTTTGTACCAGTGGAAAAAGGATGGAAATAACATCGGAGCTAATTCATCTGATAGTACTTATACCATTATTTCCTTTAACTCCTCTGATGTGGGAGCTTATACCTGCGAAATAATCAATACATTTGCCACAGACCTTACTCTCTATTCAAGACCGGTAAATGTTACAATAGCCGGTGGACCAATTATTTCCGGGTTCCCCTATTCAGAGGATTTTGAGGGCGGCGATGGTGGTTGGTATACAGGAGGGATAAATACATCATGGCAATACGGAACTCCAACAGGACCAACAATTAACTCTGCAGCATCCGGTACTGAAGTCTGGGTTACGAATCTTACAGGGGATTATAATTCGGATGAAATTTCTTATGTTATAAGTCCGCGATTTAACTTATCAGGTTTAAGTTATCCGAAGATTGAGTTTAGCATTTGGTGGAATGCGGAAGGATTTTATGACGGAGCAAACTTCCAATATAAGCAGAGCACGGGTGAATGGAAAACATTAGGTACAGATGAAGGTGATGATAGCTGGTATAATAGTTCATATTTGTATTCTATCGAAAAAGGATTCGGGTTTGATCTGAATAGTTCAGCCGGTTGGTCGGGCGATGGTGAATGGGGCTATGGAAGTAACAATTGGGTAACTGTTTCACATGCTCTTACCGGTATTGATAACTTGTCTGATATAACCTTCCGTATCGCTTTTGCATCTAATTCAAGTTACCAGAATGACGGGGTTGCCTTTGATGATATTAACATTTATGATGATCCTACAGGAATTGACCCTGTTAACGGATTGTTATCTGATATTCAAATTTATCCAAACCCGAATGAAGGAACATTCAGGCTTGTATATAACGGAAAAAGGAATGTTGATCTGAAATTGCAACTTATCAATCTCCAGGGACAGGTTGTATTGTCTGAACAGATAGAAACCGGTTATCGATACAGTAAAGAATTTGATCTGGATTATTTGCCTCCCGGTATATATTACTTCAGGTTAATGCATAAGGAGGGTGTTATTGTTAAGAAAATGGTTGTCAGGTAGTCGGACTCCGAGGATTGTATAGTCGGACTCCGAGGATTGTATAGTCGGACTCCGGGAACAGAAAAGTTAAGTTTAGATACATAAATATATGACTAAGATTTACTACGAAAAAAAATCAAATCATTATAAGTTATTTATTATCCTGATATTTCTATTTCAGACCTCAAGACTGTTCTGCCAACCGGATTTTGAGGTAAGCACACCAAGGTTATTTTTTGTCGAAAACCGTTTAACAATAGAATATGATATTTTTAATAGCATATCAAAAAACCTATTCAATGTTTGGGTAGTAATTACAGATGATACCGGAAACAGCCTGGATCCTGTTTCTCTTAGCGGAGATGTTGGCGAAAAAGTTCCAGGGGGAATAAATAAAACAATAACCTGGGACATAGAAAAGGATCAAGTATTACTTAATCAGGAAATATTCGTTGAAGTAAGAATTGAAGATATTACACGACGGGTAAGAAAAAAGGAAATTTTTTTAGATAACACTACAACACCTTTTAAAAAAGGAGGATTAATTTTCACATCTACCCTCCTTCCCGGCACAGGACTTACAAAAATAAATTACGGAAAACCTTTCTGGTTAATAGGAATTGCCGGTTACGGATGTATTGCTTCTTCAATTGTTTTTAATAAAAAAGCCGCCGATAATTATGAATCCTACCTTAATTCATTTGACATAACCGAAAGCAGGGATTTTTATGACAAGTCACAGGATCAGGACAGGTCATCAAAAATATTGGTTTATACTGCAATTGGTATTTGGGTTGCCGATCTTATCTGGGTAACAACATCTGTAAATAAGAAAAATAAAATAATATTATTAAGAAAAAATCAAAGTTTTTTAATAAAACCAGATATTGATCGCTACTCTAATAGCCCGCTAATAAAATTATCATATCGATTCTAAATAAACTATGTTGCCATGAAGTTCAGACAATTATTTCTTTTAACAGCATTCAGCCTTTTTATATTTACGGCTCATAGTCAGATAATTACAAGCAACAAATCATCAATCCACATTAATAATAAGATAATAGGGAAAATTGATTATTCGCTTCCTGTAATTACTCTTATATACCCTGATATTACGCAGGAAGCAGACCTGGTAACAGACAAAAATGCGTTAAATATCCTTGGAAAAGTTACAGCCGTTAACGGTATCAATTCAATCTATATTAATCAGAGAAAAATAAACACCTCTGATAATGATTTTTTTTCCGCTGAAATTTCACTCAAACCGGGAAAAAATGATATCTCAATTATCTTAATTGACAGCATATACCAGTTTGTTGAGAAAAATTTCACTGTTATTCATAACACTGAAATTATCCCTGCAGATACTGTGGAAACGGATACAAATAATCTCTACAGAACCCAGACTGTTAAATATACCTACAGAAAGAATAATGTTAGTTTAATTAAGAATCCTGCAAAAACTGAGTTAATTAACGCATTGAATGATTTAATTGATGAAGTCACACTAAATGATAATCTACTGATATGCATAAAAAGAACCAGATACAAAAAACAGGGATAATGCTTAAAATTATTTTTGCATTATCTCTCCTTCTATTTTTTGCATGTGAGAAAATTGAAGACACAAAAATCCTCAAAGTAAAAACCGATGAAGTTACTGACATCTCAGCAACTTCCGCCACAGTTAAAGGGACAATTATTGATACCGGTGAAGAAGAGATACTCCAGCATGGTTTTTGCTGGTCAGTAACACCTAACCCGTTAGTAACCATTTTAACAAAAACAGAATTGGGAAAATCGGATGCAGCCACTACATTCAGCAGCAATATTACAGATCTGTCTTCAAATACAAAGTATTATTTAAAAGCCTATGTAACAAATACCAGTAGAACAATTTATGGTAATGAAATGGAATTCATTACTTCGCATGGCAAACCAATAATTACCACTACTGCTGTAACAGGAATAACATCAAACTCCGCTATAAGTGGTGGGGTTATTACAAGTAACGGAGGAACCCTGATTTTCACAAAAGGTGTTTGCTGGGGTATAAACTCCAGCCCGACAATAGCATCAGATACAACTAATAACGGAATGGCATCAGGCCGTTTTACAAGTTTAATGCAAAATCTGTCTGCTAATACAACATACTATGTCAGGGCATATGCCACAAACCAAATAGGAACAGGGTATGGAGATGAACTGGTTTTTAAAACTGAAAACACTCCATGAAGAGTGAAAAATTAATATGTATAATCATAGATTGTTTCTTAAAAACTTTTTGAATTAAGTATAGAAAATATTACCTTTGCAACTTCAAAAACATAAGCAATTCATATATTAATATATAACGATCATGAAACGTACTTTTCAGCCATCAAACAGAAAGAGAAAGAATAAACACGGATTCAGGGAAAGGATGTCAGAACCTGGTGGAAAAAATGTTATTAAAGCCAGAAGAGCAAAAGGAAGGAAAAAACTTTCCGTTTCTGATGAACCAAGGCATAAGGTATAATCTTATAATATACCTATTCATTTAACTATAAAAGTAAAGGCAGCTCCTTTACTTTTTTTTTCTCCATTATTTCATACACAATTATATTAACTATACTTTTACTTCCTGAAACTATTTGGTTTGATGAAAAGAATAATACAATCAACCGATTTGCCTGATAACTTAAAAACTATTGCAAACAAAGTATTCAGACAGGAACGTTTAAATGACAAGGAAGGGCTTTGCTTGTTTGAGGAAGCCGGTTTAGGATTATTGGGTGTACTCGCAAGTTTTACGCGAGAAAAGAAAAACGGGAATTTTGTCTATTTTAACCGGAATTTCCATATTGAACCAACAAATATTTGCATCTATAATTGTCGTTTCTGTTCATATAGCAGGAAAATAAATGAAAAAGGAGCCTGGGAATACAGTATTGATGATATTCTTTCGAAAGTAGCTGAATTTAAAAATAAACCGGTTACCGAAATTCATATTGTCGGAGGAGTGCATCCAAACAGGGACCTGCACTACTACGGAAATATGATAAAAAAGATAAAAGAGATTCTTCCACAGATACATGTAAAAGCATTCACTGCTGTTGAACTTGAATTTATGATAAAAAAATCAAGGATGACACTTGATGAAGGGCTAAAGAAGCTTAAAGAATACGGGTTGGATTCTATTCCCGGTGGTGGAGCCGAAATTTTCAGAGAAGCAATACGTAAACAGATCTGCGATGAAAAATCATCAACCCTGGAATGGCTGAAAATCCACGAAACTGCACATAATATTGGTATCCCATCGAATGCTACTATGCTTTATGGTCATATAGAGAATTATTCTGACAGGATCGATCATCTTTCACGATTAAGAAAATTACAGGATAAAACCGGCGGATTCAATACATTTATCCCCTTGAAATACAGGATGGCTAATAACAAACTGTCAGATATAGGTGAAGTAACAACAATTGAAGATATGCGCAATTTTGCTGTATCAAGGATCTACCTTGATAATTTCCCTCATATTAAGTCATACTGGCCAATGATAGGAAAAGAGACAACACAACTTTCACTTTCTTTTGGTGTGGATGATATTGACGGAACAATTGATGATACTACAAAAATATATTCGATGGCTGGGGCAGATGATAAAAAACCAACTCTTTCAACCAACCAGCTTGTACAACTAATAAGTGATGCAAGAAGAACTCCGGTTGAGAGAGATACTCTTTATAATATTATAAGGGAGTATAGGGAATAGAGGGGGTAGAGGGAATAAGTTGAGAAGTTGAGAAGTTTAGAAGTTGAGTAAGGAAGATAAGAGAGTATCAGCGTATAATTTTATATTTGCGTTTACGTTACTATACTAAATAGAATCATGAAGTTTCTGAGTTTTCTGATCAGTAAAATTTTCTTTAAGAATCTTTTCCGCGCAATAATAATTACTGCGGTGTTTTTATTTGGGAGTCTTCTTTTCCTTCGTATATATACTCACCATGGACGAGTAAGGCAAGTGCCGGATTTTACGGGGATGAGCACTGAAGAGGCAGCAAAAGCAGCGAAAAAGCATAAACTGCAATTTGAAATTATCGATTCTATTTATTCACAGCAGGTTGAAAAAGGACAAGTGGTACTCCAGCATCCTGAACAGGGTTTTAATGTAAAGAAAAACAGGAAAATATTTCTAACAATCAATGCTGTAAAACCCGAGATGATAAAAGTGCCAAATGTGGTTGGGTTATCACTCAGACAAGCCAAATCATTACTCGAAACCAGCGGACTAATTATAGGAAAGTTAAGTTTTGTCCCAGACCTTGCGAGAAATAATGTCCTGAAGCAAAAAAATAATGGTATTGAGATTGAAGAGGGTGATTCACTGAAAAAGAATGCAATTATTGACCTCGTACTGGGCAAAGGATTAAGTAACCAAAAAACGCCTGTGCCAGATCTTGTTTCTTGCGATCTGGAAACTGCAAAACAGAAAATTCTGGGTTCTTCTTTGAACCTGGGTGCTTACACATTTGATGAGACTATTGAAGATGAAGAAGATTCCTTAACTGCATTTACCTGGAAACAAAATCCTGAATATACAGAAGGTTATCGTATTCCATTGGGATCGTCAGTATATATATGGCTAACTGTTGACTCGGCTAAACTACCTCAACCTGACACAATAACAATAGAATGGAAGAGTGGAATAATGGAATAATGGAAAGATGGAATAATGGGAAGAAAAAGCAATAATAGAAAAATTAATCAATCCTTACAACCCGTCCATAACTGTTGTTTGGTAGTTCAGGCAGGCAGGCAATATTCCAATACAACTACATATTATCCCAAAAAACTACATTTCCAATATTTTATCTGTGTAATTGCTCTCTTCATATTGTTTGGCAATAAAACTCCGGCACAGGAAAAGCTTACGGGGTTATCAGTTAATCCCGTTATAATACAATATAATAAGACACACAATAAAAATATTCATCTAAAAAGCAAGGCAACACCTGATACTTTAACACTCCCTTTTTTCGATGATTTTTCATCAACCAGAATTGTCCCCGACCAAAATAAATGGACTGATAAAGATGTGTTTATTAATACTGAATATACGGAAAACCCCCTATCAATTGGAGTAGCTACATTTGATGCAATTGATAATACCGGCACTTTATACGAAAATGCTAACTCTTATAGTTTTGAAGCTGATCATCTTACATCTAAACCTATTGATCTTGATTATCCTGCTTCAGATAATATCTATCTAAGCTTTTATTACCAGGCGGGTTGGGAAAAAAAACTATCTGATACACCTGAATACCGTGATTCACTTGTACTTGAATTTTATTCTCCCGAAGATACTCTATGGCATCCCATATGGTGCAAACCGGGATTCGACAGTTCTACCGTTTTTATCCCCGTAATTATTCCAGTTACTGATGAAAAATTTCTTACTAAAGGATTCCGTTTCAGGTTTAGGAACTGGGCAAGTCTCACAACAAACAATGATGATCCGGGTTTGGTTACTAACTGTGATTTTTGGCATATCGACTATGTTATCCTTGACAAGAACAGGAATCCTGCAGATACAATCCCTGAGGATGTTGCCTTTGTTCGTCCAATCCAATCATTACTAACCACATACGAGTCCATGCCCTGGAACCATTTCCATGAAGCTTTTCTTTTCGAAATGGGTGCAAGATTGCCTGTATCGTATAGAAATAATGATGACCTTATAAGGAATGTTACAAGAGAATTCCAAATTACCGATGTTTATGAAAATTCTGTAGTCCATTCTTATACGGGTGGTGCTGCAAACATAGATCCATGGGAGGTAATTAATTACGAATCGGGGTTGTTCTATACATATAATACAAACAATTCCGATTCAGCATTGTTCGAAGTAAAAAGTTACCTTATAACGGATGATTTTGATGAAAAAATAAATGACACCGCAATATATTACCAGAGATTCAAGAATTATTTTGCATATGACGATGGATCTGCTGAATCGGGATGGGGCATTGGCGATGGTGAAGCTGCTTACCAGTTTAAAACTTACATCCCTGATTCGTTACGGGCTGTTCAAATCTATTTCAACCAGTCATTTAATAATGGCAACATAATAAGTTTCACCCTGAAAGTATGGGGGGATAATGAAGGAAAACCAGGAGAACTACTTTACAGTCAACCTGGTGAAGTACCCAAATTCAGTGATAGCCTGAACCAGTTCATTACCTATAAACTCGATACAACAGTATATATCTCCGGACTTTTTTATATTGGCTGGGAACAAAATCTTAATACATCACTTAATGTTGGTTTTGATTTTAATCGTGCAAGCAATAATAAATTATTTTATACTGATGTTGTTGACCAGCAAAAAATGTGGATCCAGTCGGCAACCATTATACCCGGAGCTTTAATGATGCGTCCCGTGGTTGGTAAAACACTATTAGCAACCAATTCTATTGGAATACCTGTCAGGCAATTATTAATCTTTCCTAATCCTGCCAAAGAGTTTATTAATATTTCAGGACCGGAAGAGACATATTTTTCAGGGTGCCGCATTTTAATATTCAACATCTATGGAAAGCAGGTTTTCTCATCCGGAAATTTCAATAAAAGGATATCTGTCGAAAGATTTGATCCGGGTATTTATTTTGTAAGGATCACTAACAATGGGATTCCTGTTGGATCAGCAAAATTCATTCGCATTCGCTAAACTGTCCGGACATAATAATGACGAAACCAGATAACATAGATGATCGTGATGAAATGTATGAACATTTCCATTATGAAGTTGATAAAGGTCAAAGTCCGATTCGTATCGATAAATACCTGGTTAATAAACTTGAGAATATTTCCCGCAGTAGAATAAAGAATGCTGCTGATGCCGGCAATATTCTTGTAAATAATAAACCCGTCAAGTCAAATTATAAAGTTAAACCCAATGATACGGTAAGTATTGTTATGTCTTATCCTCCAAGGGAAATTGAAATTATTCCTGAGAATATTACACTTGATATAATATATGAGGACGACCACCTTATTGTATTGAACAAAAAAGCTGGAATGGTTGTTCATCCCGGTCATG
The DNA here is from genome assembly GCA_021163295.1 of Bacteroidales bacterium. Classification (GTDB taxonomy): domain Bacteria; phylum Bacteroidota; class Bacteroidia; order Bacteroidales; family VadinHA17; genus JADFUQ01. Next base: position 15,205 of record JAGGXD010000065.1, on the reverse strand, counting down.
GAAATTTCAATGGCACACTGGTTAATGCACTATATTATCATCTCAAAGACCTCCCGCTTTTCCAGTCAGGCGAAATTAGAGCAGGACTTGTACACAGACTTGACAAAGACACGAGTGGTTTGTTGGTTATTGCCAAGACTGATATAGCCCACAATAAGCTGGCTAAACAATTCTTTAACAGAACTATCGGACGAAAATACATTGCACTGGTATGGGGGGAACCTAAACAAGCTGAAGGCACTATTACAGGAAGTATTGGACGGAATCCGAAAGACAGGACTAAAATGTTTGTATTTCCTGATGATTCACATGGGAAACATGCTATTACTCATTACAAAGTGCTGGAAAACCTGGGGTATATTAGTCTTGTTGAATGCAAACTTGAAACAGGGAGAACGCATCAGATACGCGTACATTTCCAATATATTAAGCATCCTCTTTTCAACGACAAGGACTATGGAGGCGACAGAATTCTCAGGGGAACAACTTTCACAAAATATAAACAATTTGCACAAAATTGTTTCAAAATATTACCCCGACAAGCGTTACATGCACGATCACTCGAATTTATTCATCCTGCAACAGGTAAGCCTATGGTATTCGATTCAAACCTCCCTGACGATATGGCAACGGTTATTGAAAAATGGAGAAAATATACAGAAAACAGATAGTTGAACGAAGCTCCAGCTTCGTTCCAATATGACGAAGCTTCAGCTTAGTATAATATTAATAATTTGTTCTTACATTTAGAAGATTATTTGTATAACTTCATTAGTTACAATAGATGAAAAAGAACATTGCTATATTAGCCGGAGGGAATTCTTCAGAGTTTCCTGTATCAATCAGAAGTGCAGAACAGATAGCCGGAGAGCTTGATCCCGATAAATATGACGTTTACAAAATCATTATTAAGGGAACAACCTGGATGCTTGAAGACGAAAAGACCGGACAGATAACGGTAAACAAAGATGACTTTTCCTGCAATACTCCCACGGGGAAACTAAAATTTGATTGTGCTCTAATAACAATCCATGGCACTCCTGGTGAAGACGGTAAATTGCAGGGATATTTTGAATCACTTAACATCCCTTATACTACCTCAGGGATTCTTTCTTCATCTCTCACATTCAATAAAAAAGCAACTAAACTGTTCCTGGAATCATATAGTATTCTTTCACCCGCAGCAATATATCTTAACAAAAGGGAACTTATTAAAACAGAGACAATTATCAATAAGCTGGGACTTCCGGTTTTCGTTAAACCCAATCAAAGCGGCTCTAGTTTTGGAGTTACAAAAGCAGACAGTGAAGACACACTCGAAAAAGCAATAAACCACGCATTTGATGAAGGCAATGAAATAATTATTGAAGAATTTATTGAAGGGTCTGAAATAACCTGTGGTCTGCTAAAAGCAGGAAACAAGGAAATTATTTTCCCTTTATGTGAAATAGTAAGCAAGAACGAGTTTTTTGACTATGAAGCTAAATATACTCCATCAAAAGCTGAAGAGATAATACCTGCCCGTATTCCTGCCGATAAAACAAAAGAATGCCAGTCACTTGCTTCATATATTTATTCTGCTGTTGACTGCAAAGGGATTGTAAGAATAGATTATGTTCTCTCAGACGATAGGTTTTACTTCCTTGAAGTGAACACTATTCCGGGGATGAGCGCTGAAAGCATTATACCAAAAATGGCAAGGGAATATGGTATTAGCCTGAGAGAATTATATACACTGGTTATTGATGATGCTTTTACACGTTATCAACCGTGATAGGGAGCACATGAACAGACAAGATTACGATCTCCAAATGCATCATCAACACGACTAACAGCAGGCCATAGTTTATTCTCAATAATCCATTTCAATGGAAAAGCAGCTTGTTCCCTTCCATATGAATGGTTCCAGTGATCTGACACGACAGCCTTCTGTGTATGAGGTGCATTTTTCAGCATATTGTCATTTATATCAGACGTTCCATTTTCAATCTCCTTGATCTCATTAAGAATATTAAGCATTGCTTCAATAAACCTGTTCAGTTCGCGCCAGGATTCACTTTCGGTTGGTTCCATCATAAGTGTTCCATGAACAGGGAAAGACAATGTTGGAGCATGAAATCCGTAATCCATTAATCTCTTAGCTATATCTGATTCAGTTATACCGGATTTCTCTTTAAAATTACGACATTCAATTATCATCTCATGAGCAACAAATCCATTCTTGCCTGTATATAAAATCTTATATTTCCCTTTAAGTGATGCTGCAATATAATTTGCATTAAGTATAGCAATTTTAGAAGACAATGTAAGACCTTCCCCTCCCATCATTTTAATATAACCATGCGAAATGGGCAATATTGAAGAACTACCCCAGGGAGATGCGGCAACTGCATGTATACTATTACTTCCCCCGGTCTTGATCAATGAGTGTCCGGGAAGAAATTCGATAAGATGTTTTGCCACACCGATTGGTCCAACTCCGGGTCCACCTCCACCATGAGGTATAGCAAATGTTTTATGAAGGTTCAGATGACAAACATCAGCACCAACAATAGCAGGATTTGTAAGTCCCATCTGTGCATTCAGATTTGCACCATCCATATAAACCTGTCCTCCATTTCGATGAATAATATTTATCATTTTGGTTATCCCTTCTTCAAACACTCCGTGAGTTGATGGGTATGTGATCATAAAACCTGCCAGGTTTTCAGCATTTGTAATTGCAATTTCTTTAAGATTCTTTATATCAACATTCCCTTTCTCATCACAATTCACAACAATCACCTTCATCCCGGCCATTACTGCACTGGCAGGATTTGTGCCATGTGCCGAGGCAGGAATCAGTACAATATTTCTGTGTCCCTCTCCCCTGCTGATGTGATATTCACGAATAACCATCAATCCTGTATATTCCCCGGCTGCCCCGGAATTTGGCTGGAAAGAAATGGCATCAAACCCGGTGATCTTTTTCAAATCATCTTCCAGTTCGGCAAATAATTGTTGATAACCCTGTGCCTGGTTTAGCGGAATAAAAGGATGGAGATTTGCAAACTCAGGCCAGCTAATTGGAAACATTTCTGTAGCTGCATTCAGCTTCATCGTACACGAACCGAGAGATATCATTGAATGGGTAAGTGAAAAATCTCTTCGCTCAAGTTTCTTAATATACCGCATCATTTCCGTTTCCGATTGATAGCGGTTAAACACATCCTGCATCAGAAAATTTGTCTTCCTTTCAAATTTCTTATCAAAATAGTTCTTCTCAAGAACAGGTTCAATATTTACATGTGGTTTGCCTGCGACTTCACTAAAAATATCCAGAATATCTCTGATATCATCTAATGAAGTAGTTTCATCAACACTGATCCCAATCGTATTATCGTCTATATAACGCAAATTAATCTCTTCCCTCAAAGCAATTTTTTCAATATCATTCGAACAAATATTATCAGGTAACTCAATTTTAAGAGTGTCAAAGAAGCTATCATTAAGTTGTCTGAAACCTGATTGTTCCAGGTTTTGTGCCAAATATCCCGCACACCTGTGGATACTACCGGCAATTTCCTTTAATCCTTCCGGACCATGGTAAACAGCATACATTCCCGCCATAGTTGCAAGCAGGGCTTGCGCAGTACAAATATTTGATGTTGCCCTTTCCCTTTTTATATGTTGTTCGCGTGTTTGAAGTGCCAGACGTAAAGCAGGATTTCCGAGAGCATCTTTCGATACACCAATTATCCTGCCCGGCACATTCCTCTTGAATCTCTCTTTTGTTGCAAAATATGCAGCATGCGGACCACCATATCCCATTGGTATTCCAAACCGCTGGGTTGACCCTACTACTACATCAGCGCCCCATTCATCAGGTGGAGTAAGTAATACAAGACTCATAATATCAGCAGCTACAGCTACATCAATACCATTATCATGTGCCTTTTCAGTAAATAACCTGAAATCTTCAATTATCCCGTCAGCACCTGGGTACTGAATAAAAGCACCAAAACATTTTTCATCAAATTCAAATTTATCGAATTTATCAATAAGAAGTTCGATACCCAATGGGGCTGACCTGGTTTTCAGAACGTCCAAAGTTTGGGGGAAAATATTTTCATCAACAAAAAACTTATTTGCACCCTGTTTTACTTTAGCACGTCTACGGGCATTAAACAGCATTATCATTGCTTCTGCAGCCGCAGTTGCTTCATCAAGAAGTGAGGAGTTTGCTATCTCCATCCCGGTAAGGTCTGATACCACGGTTTGGAAATTTAGCAAAGCCTCAAGTCTTCCCTGGGATATTTCAGCCTGATATGGTGTATATGATGTATACCAGCCTGGATTCTCCAGGATATTCCTCTGGATTACAGATGGGAATTTAGTGCCATAATACCCCTGTCCGATATAGGTACGGTAAACCAAATTGGCGGAAGCAATTTCCTTAATCCTTTTCAGGTATTCATATTCACTCAATCCGACCGGCAAATCAAGAGGACTGGCAAGTCTTATGGATGAGGGAACCGTTTTGTCAATAAGTTCATCGAGTGTTGAAACCCCGATAGTTTTCAGCATTTTTTCAATTTCGTCCTTTCGGGGACCAATATGACGAAAGATTAGATTATCAGAGTCCATATATGATTAGCTATTATTAAAAATGACAAAAATAAAAATAAGGATGAATACTTATCACGATAATAATCATGTTATACAGAATAAAAATCAAACTAAAAACGGATTTGATCTTTTTTCTTCACCAATTAAAGATTCAGGTCCATGTCCGGAATATACAACAAACTCATCCCCGAGTGAAAATAATTTTTCCTTAATGCTGATCATGAGGGTTTCATAATTTCCGCCAGGAAGATCGGTACGACCGATACTATCCTTAAACAATACATCTCCAACAATAACAAATTTCTGCACTTTATTATAAAATGCCAGACTCCCGGCAGAATGTCCCGGCAAATGCAAAATCTCAAGTACAGAATTTCCAAACTTCACCCTGTCTCCTTCATTTAGTTCAATAAATCCTGAAGGTGGAGGACTAAACATAATACCAAAAAGGTCTGCATGCTCCTGTGCATTTTCAAAATTATATGTTTCATCCTTATGTGCCTGTGTTTTCAATCCAAACTTCTTGTATATAAAACCATTACCCATAATATGATCAACATGACAGTGAGTATTTATCAGTTTTACGGGTTTTAAACCCCCGGCTTCAAAAAACCCTGTGAGAATATCCTGTTCATCCTGAGTAGAGCAACCCGCATCAATAATAACACATTCCCCCGATTCATCATAAACCAAATAAGTATTTTCCTGAAATGGATTAAAAACAAATTTCTTTATATTTATCGCCATAATAAATTATTTTCCGTTGATTGTTCCTGAGACCATAGGCACAAAAACAAATCCTCCATGATTAGATCTTTCGTATTTATCCTCACCTTTTTTAATAATAAGTGTCATTTCCTGATAGCCTTCCCCACCAACCGGAATAACCATTCTTCCACCAATTTTCAGTTGTTTTAATAATTCTTCAGGCACATGAGTAGCACCGGCAGTGATTAGTATTTTATCAAACGGGGCAAAAGATGGAATACCTTTATAGCCATCTCCGTAAAAAAATTTGGGTTTATATCCCAATTTAGGCAATAAAGTTTGAACTTTTAGAAACAGTTTACGGTGTCTTTCAATAGAATACACTCTGGCTCCTAACTCCAGTAAAATGGCTGCCTGATATCCTGAACCTGTACCAATCTCAAGCACCTTTTCATGTCTTTCTATTTCAAGGAGTTGAGTTTGAAAAGCAACTGTATAAGGCTGTGAAATAGTTTGTCCTTCACCTATTGGAAAAGCCTGATCCTTATATGCAAAATTTATAAAGCCGGTATCCATAAAAAGATGACGGGGCACTTTGTTGATTGCTTTCAGGATTTTCTTATTTGTAATCCCTTTTTTACTTACAGTTTCAACCAGTTTTTTTCTTAGCCCCTTATACCTGAAAGTGTCTTCCATGAAAAAAGATAAATGTAACCCCAAGGTTATCAACAACAAATGGTTGATAAAATCAGGCAGAATTAGAAATTCATTCCTGCAAAAACACTTATGTTTGCAAAAACACATCAAATGTAATGATAAAAATCGGTGTTACAGGTGATTTTTTTGAAATGGAAAAAGAGATCCGATTGCTGAAAGAAATGCCTGAATTCAGTTTAGCAGGAATCTATCATTACGACACAAAACTCCTTAAAGAATTTACAATTAAGCATAATCTGCCTGCTTTTTCCTCATCATCTTCTCTTGTCAGATCATGCGATGCTATTGATATAGCAGGCAATAATGGTGATGAAACCCATTTATATACGGGGATACTTAAAAGTTCAAAACATTTAATTGTTGATTTCCCAAATGCTTCTTCAATAGATCGCTTAAAACACCTGACCAATCTGGCGTCTGAAGCAAAAGTCATAATGCATGTTCGCAATCCCTACAGGTTTAACCCTGCATATCTGGCTTGCTTATCCAAAATAAATAAACCGGCAGTAATAGAGATCCAAATGGAGATAAAGCCGGGAAGTAAATTGGATAATCAGTCTGTTTTATGTATTGATCTTATTAGAGATATGGTCAAATTAAATATTCATAAAGTAAACGCATCAGGTATATCTGTTGCCGGAAGAAAAATTGATTATCTAACTACCAGAATTGAATTTGATAATGGCAGTATTGCAAATATGACAATCAATGAATTATCAGACAGGGATTCGTTAATTGCAAAGATCTATCAACCAGGTAACCGAATTCAAATAAACTTCTCTAAAAAGGAGTGTTCCATAGAAAAATTCCCCTTCTCTTTATTTCCAGGCAGCAATAAAGAAAACAATGAACAAATCATTCCGGAAATTAATAAAATAAATCCTGCCAATGAGGAATTAAGACAATTCGGGAATGCAATTGAACAAATATTTTCAACCGGCATTGATATTGAACAAGCGCTGCAATCAATTGATCTCTACCGGGAAATAGTTGAAAAAATCAATAAAACAACTTTTCATCCATTACAGAATTAATACTTTTTACTCCCCTTAAGAAATAAAATCATCCTTATTAAGTTATTAAAGAAAGCTGCCTAATCAGTCGGCAGTCGGCAGTCGGCAGTCGGCAGTCGGCAGTTAGCAGTTGGCAGTTGGCAAAGAGGTTGTTGACAAGGAGTAAGACAGACAAATTTTGTTTGATTTTATGGACATATTTGAAATGGTCATGTCTTAAAATTGCCGATTGAAGACTGTGGATTGCAGACTACTGAATAGTTACAAAGAAGACTTGCATTAACTCTATGCACATACCTGGGGAAAACGGTTAGTGCTTTTGATATTTTATCTACTGATGAGTTCAAGGAAACTAAAGATTAAATATGTCCTTTTTGACTTAATTGCTTCATCTGTGGCATGGACGTTATTTAATCAATTCAGGAAAATTTTCATTGAATCAAATGTTTTTGGCACAAGGGTTCCAATGAAATTTGATCTGAAATTTTTCATCTCTTTAATTATTATACCTGTTTTCTGGGTTCTCCTGCATTATATAAGTGGTTATTACAAAAATCCTTATCACAAATCGAGGCTTACCGAGTTGGGTAAAACAATCGGGATAACGCTTCTTGGTGTTGCAATAATGTTCTTCGCACTTATTCTGAATGACATTGTTGTATCTCACAGGAATTACTATGAATCAGTTAGCGTCCTGTTTTTCCTGCAATTTATCCTTACTTATATACCTCGTGTAACATTAACAAGCATTACAATATCCAGGATCCAGAAAGGGATTATTGGTTTCAATACACTTATTATTGGAGCAAACGGAAGAGCAATACAGGTAACCCGGGACCTGCAGTCTCAGAAACGATTATCCGGAAATATTATAATCGGATTCATTAGTATAAATGATAACTCGAAAAACCTTGTAGGCAAATACCTAAAAAAACTTGGTACTCTGAAAAACCTAAAAGAGGTTATTTCTAATTATAATATAGAAGAAGTAATTATTGCTATCGAATCCACTGAACAGGAAGCCATTAGTGATATTATTAATAAACTGAATGAAACGTATGTTACAATAAAAACCATTCCTAGTTTATATGATATTCTTACCGGAAGAGTTAAAATGAATACTATTTACGGGACCCCCCTTATCCAGATAACTCATGAATTAATCCCCCCCTGGCAAGCTTCAATAAAACTTATTATCGATTCAATAATATCTTTTTTGGCGCTCGTACTTTTATCCCCATTAATAATTTTCCTTGTTATTGGCATTAAACTCACCTCAAAAGGACCGGTAATATACAGTCACGAGAGAATTGGACAATATGGCGAACCATTCAGGATATATAAATTCAGGTCGATGATTAAACATGCTGAAAAAGATGGTCCTGAATTATCAAGCAGAGAAGATCCACGAATAACTTCTTTTGGCCGATTCATGCGTAAGCACCGTTTTGATGAGATACCTAATTTTATAAACGTACTTAAAGGAGAAATGTCACTGGTTGGTCCCAGACCGGAAAGGCAGTTTTATATCGACCAGATAATACCAAAAGAGCCACATTATGTCAATTTGCAGAAGGCAAAACCAGGTATTACATCGTGGGGACAAATAAAATTCGGATATGCTGCAAGTATCGATGAAATGATAGAACGCCTTAAATATGATCTTATCTATATCGAGAATATGTCACTTTACGTGGACTTTAAGATCCTGATTTATACTCTCATAACTATTATAAAAGGCAGGGGGATATAGGGAAGACGTGTTGCTGTATTGCAAAGGACGCAGTTTTAACCGGATGCTAAAAAAGCGTGTGAGCGTTAGCGAGTTCTTTTCAATGGAATTTTCTTAATTGGATTGTATACAGGTCCATCAACGGTTAACTTACTTTCATAATAAATAACCTCCCCTATTTTTGTCTTCTGTATCGTTTCACCCTTGTATTTTTGCAACCAGTATTTTATTTTATCAATATTATCTATCCATTTTATTCTTGCAATAGTTAAGTGAGGACTAAATGGTTTGTTATCACGGTTTATTCCATAATCACGAAGCATCACCTCAATCTCTCCATGCAGGTTCTCCAATAATTCATTTCTTTCTATTCCAATCCAAAAAACTCTCGGTTTTCTTAAATTCGGGAATACCCCCACTCCCTTTAAGTGCAACTCCATTGAAGAATATCCTGAACAAATTTTCTCCAGCTGTTCTGAAATATTATTTATCTGCTGTTCAGAAGTATCACCTAAAAAAGAAAGTGTAATATGTAATATTTCAGGGTTAACCCATCTGATCTTATCTTCTCTGAAATCTACTCTGACCAATTCAAGTAATTCTTTTAATTTCACAGAAGCAGGGATCTCTATTGCGATAAATGTCCGTTTCATTTAAATATTTTTTCACAAATTATGGATTTATAATAAATTTCCATAACTTGTAAAGGAAAATCAATAAAAAAACAGATTATGAGTAATACAAAAAAGTTTGCAGTTATTCTCTCCGGAAGCGGTGTATTTGACGGGGCTGAAATACATGAAGCCACAATGACCCTTTATGCTATTGCAAAGAATGGTGGGGAATATGAAATTTTTGCTCCCGATATTAACCAACATCATGTTATTAATCACATTACAGGTGAAGAGATGGATGAAACCCGTAATGTTTTAATTGAATCAGCCAGGATTGCAAGGGGTAATATCAAACCATTAAATGAGTTTAATGAAAAAGATTTTGATGCTATTGTTTTTCCTGGAGGCTTTGGGGTAGCAAAAAACCTCTGTTCCTTTGCTTTCGATAATATTGATTGTACAGTTAACCCTGAAGTTGAAAAGGTTATTAAAGAAATGGCTGGTGCAGAAAAACCTATTGGCGCTTTATGCATTTCGCCTGTTCTGATTGCCAGAGTTTTAGGGAATATTACAGTTACCATAGGACAGGATACAGGAACAGCTGAAGGTATTGAAAAAATGGGGGCAACACATAAAAATACCGATCATGGTGAAGTTATTATTGATGAAAAAAATAAGATAATTACAACACCATGTTATATGCTTGATGCCAACATTACACAAATCGCCGATGGGGCTGATGCAGTTGTTAAAGCAATATATAAATTGTTTGAGGTTTGAGGTTATATCATTCCCATCTCAATCAGGATCAGTATTTCATCAATAACCCGGTCTCCACCTGATTTATCAAATTCTGTCTTAAGATCTGATCCAAAAATACGTGCTATTGCCTGCCAGAAAAAAGCGGAAAAAGATCCTTTTAGTTCCTTTATCCATTTGTAAGTAGTCTCCCCTGTCTCCCTGTCAATCAGCTTAATAAGTAAACGCCCCTGTGTATATGTCATATTTCGTAAATCATCTTCAAATTCCTCCTTTAGCTCTTCCTCAACCTGGTTAACATATTTCCTCTTTTGCCTGTCTGATTCTAAATTCTCTATATGCACCTCCATTTCATATAGTCTTTTTCTGGCCAGCTTTGCATAAGGATATACCTTTTTTAAATTTCTGACTAACCTTCCGTATCTGCGGGCATGTCGTTTATTTTTAAATTCACGGTGTGGAAAAACCTGTACCGCCCGGATCACTGAATGCGGCACCTTCTTACCATCTAATACAATGCTTTTAATAACCTCAAAATCTTTAATATCAATCGTATCGGGGTCGAAAAAAACTGTGTCTTGAGCAAAAAGGATTCCTGAGCAGCAGGACAAAACAAATATAAAAAGAATTTTGCGCATAGCTAATCAGATCATTTCAAGAAACATGCCAGGAACCTGGTTTGTTAATTCTATAAACTTTCTGTAAAGTAAATAAATAAAAAATTAAATCTATAATATGGGGAACGTGATGAGGTGAATGAGCTGGATGAGTTAGGGAGTCTCATGCAATGTTCCAAAATACATCAGCGAAATCTCAAATATGGTATAATTATTGTTGCTTCTTATTAATTGATATTAATAATGAACCGAACATAAGTTTTAACATATGAAACAAATCATTACAGTATTAACGGGGATATTCTTATCATCTTTTGTTCTTGCCCAGAACAAGGTGGTCTATGGGAAATTAACTACATTTAACACTTATCCGGTTCAGAATGTTGAAGTTACTGCAAAAAAAGCCAAAACAACTGTAACGTCTGATTCGCTCGGACAATTTTCTATTGTATGTTTTGAGAACGATGTCATCAGGATAAAGCCAAAAACCTTTAAGCCGGTCAACAAAAAGATTAAACCAGATACAGACTCTCTGTTTATTAACCTGCTTTTTATTGACACCAAATCGAACAGGGAACTGGCAGTCGGATATGGTTATATCAATAAAGAGGATCTCATTTATGCAGCCACGCATCTTGAACAGGAGAATAATGACTTTTGCAATTACGCAAATATTTTCGACCTGATCAAGGGCAGGTTCTCCGGTGTAACGGTGTCCGGTAATAATGTCTATATAAGGGGTAGTGGTTCTTTTGTTGGCCCAACACGGGCTCTTTATATACTCAATGGAATAGAAACAAGCAGTATCGATTGGATATCACCTTGCGAGATCAAATCAATCGATATACTAAAAGACAGTAATGCAGCTATTTACGGAACCAGGGGAGCTAACGGAGTGGTGCTTATAAATACCAACAAGTAAGCATAAACGGATATCCATTCAGCGACCATATCTTTAAATCAACATTCTCACTTTCCGGAGATACATGTCGTAAGACAAAAGCTGACTAATTGTTATAGATAATAAAGAAAGTAAATGGGTTTTTTCGTTTACTAATACTATTACCTGCGATAAAAATTTCCTCCACCTCCAAACCTTGGGTTTACGATATTACTATATATTGATCCAAACGTATATGTAAGGCCAATACCCCCATCAATACTGTATTCTGAAGCAAGTTCGCGTAGCTGAAGCAAAATATCAGCTTCCGATACTTCACCTTTTATAAGAGATAACTGGTCATGGATTCGTCCTACACTCCCGAAAACACTTAATGAAAGACCTTTTGTTATCCTGATATTGACAAATCCTTCCAGTGCAATCTTGTTTTTAGAAAAATCATAAAAATAATTTGATCCTTCAAGAGAAACATTAACAGACCCCCATTTTTCCTGAACCTGATATGCTATTTCAAGCTTTTGTCCAAATAAATTTTCTTCAATCTTATTATAAATTGTTGTATCGTTATATTTATTGTATATATAACCAATTCCATATAATAATCTTAATTGACGGCGTGTTGATTGAGAATATGGAAAAATGTTATATTCGATTGATGGATAAATTTCATAATTCAATCTGGTATTCTGGAAAGTTGAAGCAGAAATATCAAATGCGGCTCCAGCCGACCAGTGTTCATCTATGCTTTTTACAATAAGATTATCCAGAGATTTGGAACTTTTATCTTCTGTATATGTTGTATCCTCAAAGTTATATTTCGTTCTGGTAAATCGTTGATTAAAATCCATTTCTATTTTCCACTCGGGTGTAATTTTCGTCGCTGATACAGAATTCCTGAAAGACATCTCCTTCAGTGATTCCTCTAACTCAAAACGCGGTCTTGTTTCAAGTTCAAAAACCCAATAATTCCATTTGTCAATAACTTCCGCCAGTCCTGAACGACCTGTATGCCTGATTTGTACCTCCTCAAAAATAGGGGTTTTTGCTACATACCTCATCAACCCCATTCTTAACATTTGAGTACGGCCCTCACGGATATGATCCCTGGGATCATCAGGCCTGCTTGCATAAACAAGGGTGTCATTCATCCCTTCAAATTTCTTCTGTCCTAAGAAATTAAAGGTATATTCTCTACCTCCACTACCGGTACTCTGTCTGGTTTCCAATACATATACCTGGGCTTCCTTAACGTCTCTTACATAATTAACATATGGTATCTCACGTCTGATGTAATCCATATCACAATGCTGGCAATCAATAAATAGACGAACAGCATTTTTACGCAAACTGTCAGTTTCAGTATTTAATTCCTGTGCTTTTGTATTTTCAGTAAAAAAACAGATAAGAAACAAGCTAAATATTTGAAAAAGTAAAGATCTATTCATTTTATGTAGTTTTGTTTTTGTAGGTTATTCATTAATGTTAGACAATAGAAAACACAATTTTATTCCCATTACCTTTCTTTGTAAATAATTTGCAAATAAACAATAAACTTTGATGAAAAAATGACTTTCTTCATATGAAGTGGGACAAAATAATCAGAACTTCAATGTAAAGACTGTTTTTTCCCCTGGGATAGAATGAACAAACAGAGTCCCTTCATGTTTTAACATTATCTGCCTTGATATACTTAATCCAATTCCCGATCCTTTAGTTTTTGTTGTGAAAAAAGGGATAAATATATCATCAATTAGATCTGTTGATATTCCGGGCCCGTCATCCTTAACCTGTATGAAAATGATATCCTGTTTTTTCATTGCCGCTAACTGAATATTCCCACGATCCTTTTTAACCATAGCTTCGACAGAGTTTTTTACCAGGTTTATCAGAACTTTTTCCAGTTGGTTTATATCAGCAACAAGTTCCAATCCATCCTGTGCTATAACTGTTGTTAAAGATATATGGTCTTTGTTTACCTCTTCTTGCATCAGTTCCTTTACTTTTTTAAAAAGAGTCTCGATCATGAATGAGACTAATTGAGGTTCGGGTAACCGGGTTAAACTTCGGTATTTGGTTACAAAATCAATGAGCCCTTCTCCCGTATCACTGATTGTATGCAAACCCGATAACGTTTTTCCTACCATCTTATCTGTAATATCAGCAGGAGAGATTGGCTGATTTTTCTTCTCTTCCCGGAAGTATCTTGTGATAGAACTGGTCAGGGACAGGATTGGGCTTACGGAGTTCATTATTTCGTGTGTTAACACCCGGATCAGCTTCTGCCAGGAATCCAGTTCCTTGCGTTCCATTTCCCTGACAATATTCTGAACAGAAATAGTATTTAAGGTTTTTCCTTTTATTTTAGTAACATCCTTTTTTAGCAGGAGCTGTTGCACTATTCCGTGTTCGTTCTGTACCTGGTTATGGTGGATAAACCTGACCACTACAGGCTTTCCCGGTTGCAGATTTATTATTCGATCATACAGATCAGCTTCAATATTTTTCAACCTGTTTATATGATTTAATGACGCAACTTGTAATATTTCCTTTGCAGCATGATTTATCATTTTAATCTCTCCTGTATCATAATAAATGATTAAACCAATCCCGATATTGTCTACAAGGCTATTGAGGAGAAGGGATTGTTTTTGACCTTCTGCCCTCGCTGTAACTATCTTCTCATTTAAATCATACATTGATTGATAAAGTTCACGGAAGTACTTGTTCTCTTGTGCTTCCTGAAATACCAGCATGAAATCCTCATTTTTTACGGCTGAAAGGAACCGGGTTAGATCCTGATTGAACCGGTTAATAAACTTGATAAGAAGAAAAAATTGTATAACCAGTATCAGGCCTATTCCAAGCAGAGTGAACATATATTCACCAGGTAGAAGCTGAAAGAATAAAAGCACAAGGAAACCGGTAATAAAAATCAGTCCCAGACGAAAAACTATGTTCAGATAAAAATTTTTAAAAATCATTTTTTGCGAATATTTGTGGTGAGATTTTTATCAAGATCATATTTCAACAGTTTGTTATAAACAGTTTGTCTTGTAAGCCCTAGCTCTTCTGCTGCTTTTAAAATACTACCATGATTATTCTCCACGGCTTCTCTAATTGCCTGTTTCTCAATCTCTTTTAACGTTTTAGGTTCCCTGGTTCCGGTTGGTTTTGGTTTTGTGCTGGAAAAGATGAGGTCCTCAGGTTTTAAAATTTCTGAATCACTCAGTATAACAACTTTTTCAATGATATGCTGTAATTCCCTTACATTGCCAGGCCAATTATAATTCAACAGTTTATCCCTGGATCTTGTTGATATTTTTACCAAAGGTTTCTGGTATTTATTGCAATATTTCTTTATGAAGTAATCGGTTAACTGAAGTACGTCTTCGCCTCTTTCTCGTAACGGGGGTATCTCGATTTCAATGGTATTGATCCTGTAATAAAGATCTTCCCGAAATAAATTCAGGTGGATCTGGTTGCTGAGGTCTTTATTAGTAGCACATATCAGGCGAATATCAATAGGAATGGGTGTG
>JAGGXD010000133.1 GCA_021163295.1 Bacteroidales bacterium | reverse complement strand
TTTCAAGGCAGCATAAAACATGCCAGAAAAAATCCTCATATACATATGGCCACATTTACTACCTTTTCACGCGGCCGCTAACAATCCCTTAAGAGCCAAAATTAAAATTGTTATGTGTGCCAAGCGAATTAATTTTTATGAGTTCAAATGGATCAGTTCTGATGAGCGTAGAAGTGTAACCTGGGATCTTCTGAAAATTATTCCAAATTGAGGGCTTTGGCACGTAAAATCCTCAATCAAATACGTTCAGCAACAACTTGTATTGCAGAGGATGATTTTAAAAGTGGCTGAATAATACTCCATGTTTTTTCAAAGAGATTGAATTTACATTTACCTTTTCTCTTGTGGTAGGGTAAATTCTTGAATAGCCAGTTAGCGAAACTGCGTGCAAAAAGCGAATATTGTTCATAATATATTTGGCCAGGCTCAAAACCTGCCTTTCTTAAAAGAAACCGCAAAGATTTAGGATTAAAATGGTGAATATGCCTGGGAACGTCCCACCCATCCCAATATTTATTAAATATCTTGCGTTCTAATGCATTTACATTGGGAACAGCAATAATTAATTTCCCTTTTGGTTTAAGTATTTGGTGAATATGTTGAATATCTGCTAAAGGGTCTGGAAGATGTTCTAAAACGTGACTTAGTAAAACAAGATCAAATTGCTCTTGAGAATTGAAGTCATTCAACGTACCGGTAACTACTTGTAATCCTTTATCACGCGCTAATTGAGCAGCAGAGGCATTTGGCTCTATACCAACCACTTCAGCAAAATCAGCAAGATGGCTGCCTATTATACCAGTTCCACAACCGACATCTAATATTTTGGATTCTGGTCGTATAGTTACTTGCTGCATCCAACTGAGGCGACTGAGAGCGATTTGTGTATATTTATATAGAAATATAGATTTCCTGCCAGGTTGAAATTTTCTTGAAATTTTTTTTGTTACCGTTTGTTTTCCTTGTTGAGACTTGGACTTGTGTTTTTCTTCAATAAAAGGACCATAGTCTGAACTATAATAAGGCTCAGAATTGACAATGTGCGTATCTTCGCAAGTGATAAAAACGCCACAATGCTCGCATTTTACAATATCAAAATATTTTTTTGAGGTTCGGTAACGAATATCAGGAAGTGTTAAAATCTGTTTAAAAATAGTATTATTACAAATTCGGCAATGCATCTCACATATTTCCTTTTGTTATCCCGGTGTTACAAGTCGAAGTTTACCTCTCGGTTAATCGTCTTCACAATCATCCGGTAGTCATGACTATATGATGTTAATTGTTCTACAAATAGACCATTTGTTCTGTTTTTTAATGTGAAATAATAAAATCTTTCCATTCTTTCTTTAGGACATGTTTAAAAAATAACAAAGATAATATAGCTGTAAAGGAATATGAAATAGAAGACGCAATTGCTGCACCATTAATAGAATATTTGGGAATTAATATTATATTTGCAATAAAATTTATCATTAAACCTACAAATGTTATAATTGTAATATATCCTGGATATCCCCTTGCAGCCATATCAACACCTAATATCTTTGTTATCGGATAAAGTATTATTCCCGGCACCAGACACACTAAAGGCATAAATGATGGCAAATATTCATTCCCATAGACTAAAACTATTGCCGGTTTAGCCAGCAGAGTTATCCCCAGACCACCTATTAACATAATAAACATATTCCACTTTAATGATAAGATTGTTTTATTAATATTTTTATCCTTTTCCCCAGCAGCTACTGACGGAAAAAGTACAGTAACAATTGAATCAGGCAAAACCCAAACCATTTCGGCTATTGCAACGGCAATAGAATAATATCCTACCAATTCATTATCAGCAGTAAAATATTTCACCAGATATATATCTAGCCTAAGATTCAAAAAAGATATCAGTAACGCAAAATATATCTTGATCCCATACTGGAAAGTCGATTTAAGTAGTTTTATATTTATTGATGCAATCTTTATATATTTTCTTAATATCCAGATATTACATAAAAATAGGATAACTATCTCAACAGCATTTACCTCTAAAATTCCGATTACACCATTCTTAAAAATAACTACAAGTATTACAATAAGTAGTATTTTTATAATACGGATGAGTATACTAATGTTATTAGAAAGAATTATTTTTTGACATCCAACAATAATTCTAGTCAGGTAGTTTCCTATAAAATAAAATGGGGTAAGGAAAACAGCAAATAATACATATGAAAACTCAATATCATTCCAAATACTTTCGTGCAATTTATAAGTCAAAAAAAACAGGACTATCATAATAGAACTAAACAGCATAGCTGACAGAAATGAAATATTGATAATATCGGTGCGATCATACTCATTTCTGGCAGTATAGAAGCTTAATGCACTACCATAACCAAAATTGCCAAGCATAAATAAAAACATTGGAGCCGATAAAAGTAACACGGCCTTACCATTAAGCTCCGGTCCCAGCCATCGAGCAACAATTGCACTTGAAATAATACCTAATGCAATTCCTAATACCTTAGTAAAAAATGTATGGGAGATATTTTTTATAAAAGACAATATTTTTCTTCTTCGCTTAAAAATAAATAAAACACTATCGGAGTTTTAAAAAGGCTGTTTGCTTTCAAATACCGTAAATTCAGGAGGGGATATAAAAACAGCTGACGCTCAATAGACACGAGCAGAATCGTATCGAACTCAAGTTACTTTATAGCTACTATCCTGGTATCTGTCATGGTGCTATGGTGATGTGCTCGTTCTACATTAACAGTTTTAAATCCTATATTATTCAATATAGGCACCATATTACATTTAGACCAACCCCATTTATGATAGTCATAAATAGTTATACCTTTTCTCAAATTACCATAAATTCCTCTTAAGCAATCAGGAGAACCAAACAACTTGTCAGGGTTTCTTTTGTTTTTCAAGACTGGCTTGCATAATTTTATAATATCTGGAAACTCGAGGATAAGCTGGCCGTCCACTCTAAGCCATTTATACATCTTTCTCAACAAAATAAGTACATTATCGTATTCGACATGCTCAATATAATGAACCATGAGAATTGTCGAAATGCTTTGAGCGGGAAAATCCACATCTAAGATATCTTTTTTCATTTCTGCATATGGACTATTCATATCAATGTTGAAATAACCGGGCAAACACTCCCCACCATAAGACACATTAATCTTCATCCCCGTTCCGACTCTAACCGGAGGAATTCTCTTACCTCTTAAGAGCCTTACAATTACTTTTCCAACTGGAGAAGCATCTAAGCAAATACTGATAATCTCTTTTATTGTAACCCGCTTTCTTTCATCTTGCCCTCTATATTCCTCATCGATATAAAAACTTGTCCTCGGTTCGTCCCCAATATATGCTACTGCTTTTTGACCAAACATATCCGCAACAAGCCCCCCAAAAATTCGCAGGGAACTATTAGCGAAAAGGATATTTCGCCCCTTTTTGATAGGTATTTTAATTAATACACTTTTTGCAACATCCCTGGTTATGAAAAGACATGATCCACGAACTACCTCCCATTTGCTTGATCTTATAGGATAACCCTGCATTTCTGTCCAGACTAAATCTTCCGGATAATCCTGCCGTACCTTGTGACTCTTTTGGACCGCCGTGCCATTTCCAACGATTTTTGCTCCTTGATTAATTTTTTCAAGAAAAACTTTTATAAAACCAAGATTTTTAATCTTGATATCATCATGCAACAAAAGATAATAATCAGTTAGATGACTATTATCTTTTTGCCAAAGCAAAAATTGCTGATACGCTCCCCAATCCCACCCCTCGTTCTTGAAATACAAAACATTCCAACCCAGTTGGGTAATAGAACTTAAAATATTTTTTTCAATCTTCTCCTGGGACTTATGAGAGGCAATAAAATATTTTGCTTCCAGTTTGCTTCCAGCTTCATTATTATTGTAATTCTCAACTTCACTTACTAGTGTACGGTAAATTTTTTCGTTCTTGAAATGCCAGCCGCAAATCACTACAGTCAGTTCCATTTTTTATCCATGTTAATCT
>JAGGXD010000094.1 GCA_021163295.1 Bacteroidales bacterium | reverse complement strand
TCACGATTCTATGGCAGACAGAAAGAATTTGTTATTGGAGGAGGGGGAAATACTTCTTATAAAGATGATAAATATTTATGGGTTAAAGCCAGTGGTATATCTCTTGCAGATATCGACGAAGACGGGTTTGCTTTTCTTTCCAGGGAACGATTACTCCGTATGAGAACGGAAAAGTATTCAGAAAACCCTGTTACGCGCGAAAAGGAAGTAAAAAACGATATGATCAGATCGCTTGTTGATCCTGCTGAAGGCAAACGTCCATCGGTTGAAACATTGCTCCACGATTCTCTGGAATTCAGGTATGTAGTTCATACTCACTCTACAATGGTAAATGCTGTAATGTGTAGCAGGGAAGCCGGGAAGACGATAGCCAGACTTTTTGGAAATGATGTAATGTTTGTGGAATATACTGACCCCGGGCATGTTTTGTGGGGAGTTGTAGATCGGAGAATTTCTGAATTCAAAAAACAACACGAAAACCATCCGCAAATCATTTTTCTTGAAAATCACGGTGTTTTTGTTAGTGCAGATAATGTGAAAGAGATAAAAGAATTATACCGGCAGATTATTGAAACAATTACACCAGAAGCGGGTGTGCCTTTGAAGATTGAGGGAAAACCTATTGACACAAGAATTACCGGGATACTTCCTGCTATCAGGATGATGATGACCGGTGAAGGAATAAAAACAGCGATGATACGGAATAACTCCCTGATAACATATTATTCTAAAAATGTTGAAAAATTCCGGGAGATTAGCATTCCTGCTACACCTGATATGGTTGTCTTTTGTAAACCTTCCTGGTTGTATATAGAAAATACCGGGTCAGTTGAAAATTTGATTAATGAGGCTCAGGAGAAGATTAATGCTTTCAAAACAAAAAATGGTTACTATCCCAGGATATTGGTATTAAAAAATATGGGTATAATCGGATTGGATGAAAATGATCATTTTTTAAATATTCTATTAGATGTTTTTGAAGATCTGCTAAAGGTGAATCATTATGCTAAAAAATTTGGCGGTTATAAACCACTTACACCGGAACAGATTAAATATATTGATGAGTGGGAGGTGGAAAAATTCCGGAGAAACCTCCTGAAAAAAGAGAGATTATCTTATGTTTTTCAAAATAAGATAGTTGTTGTTACCGGTGGTGCACAGGGATTTGGTGCTGGAATTGTGAATGCTTTATCTGAGCAGGGAGCCAGTGTTGTTGTGGCAGATATGAAAATTAAAAAAGGGAAAGCGCTTGTCAAAAAGCTAAATCAATCTTCGAAATCTTCAGGAGTACTTTTT
This sequence comes from Bacteroidales bacterium, assembly GCA_021163295.1. Taxonomy (GTDB): domain Bacteria; phylum Bacteroidota; class Bacteroidia; order Bacteroidales; family VadinHA17; genus JADFUQ01. The sequence continues at coordinate 5,973 of JAGGXD010000094.1, read as the reverse complement.
GTTGAAACTGATGTGTCAAATGAAGAATCTGTTGAGAATATGGTTTTTGAAACTGTTAAACGATTCGGGGGTATTGATATATTGATAAGTAATGCAGGGGTTCTGAAAGCCGGAAGCCTTGAGGAGATTGATTCTGAAACATTCGATTTTGTAACGGCTGTGAATTATAAGGGCTATTTTAATTGTGTACAAAAGGTATCAAAAGTTATGAAGCTCCAAAATCAATTTAATCCAGAAAAATATTTTGATATCATTCAGGTTAATTCCAAATCAGGACTTAGAGGTAGTAATAAGAATTTTGCGTATGCCGGCAGTAAATTCGGTGGTATCGGACTTACCCAATCCTTTGCCCTGGAATTAGCAGATAACAAAATAAAAGTGAATTCAATTTGTCCGGGTAACTATTTCGATGGTCCGTTATGGTCGGATCCTGATAACGGATTGTTTGTACAGTATCTTGAAGCCGGGAAAGTAAAAGGTGCAAAAACAGTGGAAGATGTAAAACATTACTATGAAAAGCAGGTACCTATTGGCAGAGGATGTAGTGTGGAAGATGTTATGGTTGCAATACAATATGTCGTGGAACAAAAATATGAAACAGGGCAAGCCATTGCGGTTACCGGCGGACAGGTAATGTTAAGATGAGGAAAGTTAAAAGTTGAAAGTCAAAAGTTGAAAGGGAAGAAAAAGAACCAGTAACAAGTTTATTATGAAAACAAAAGCAGTTCGTATATACGGTAAAAATGACCTTCGCATGGAGGAGTTTGATTTACCAGCTATGAAGGATGATGAGATACTTGCAAAGGTTGTGTCAGACAGTATATGTATGTCGACCTATAAAGCAGCTAAACAGGGAATTGCTCATAAGAGGATACCTGATGATGTAGCTAAGAATCCAACAATTATTGGTCATGAATTCAGTGGTGAACTTGTGGACGTGGGAAAAAAATGGGCAGGTCAGTTTAAATCCGGACAAAAATTTTCAATTCAACCGGCACTGAATTACAATGGAAGCCTGGATGCACCGGGATACTCTTTCAGATGGGTTGGCGGTGATGCAACATATGTTATTCTTCCCAATGAAGTGATGGAGATGGAATGTCTGCTGGAATACAAAGGACCGGGATATTTTCCTGCATCGCTTTCCGAACCGCTTTCATGTGTAATTGGTGCTTTTCATGCCAACTATCATCAGAAAACCGGATCATATGTCCACAAAATGGATATTGTTGAAGGTGGTAATATGGCTATTCTTGCGGGTGCCGGACCAATGGGGCTGGCAGCTATAAACTATGCACTTTACAGGGAGAGAAAACCTGGCAAAATGGTAATAACTGATGTTGACAATTCAAGACTTGAACGGGCAAGGCACCTGTTTTCTGAGGAAGAGGCTATTAAGAAAGGTGTTTTAATTAAATATGTGAATACAGCAAGTTTAAAGAATCCTGTGGAGGAATTGTTAAAACTAACTAATGGCAGGGGATATGATGATGTATTTATTTTTGCACCTGTTCCTCAGGTAATTGAGCAGGGAGATGCTATACTGGGTAGGAACGGATGCCTGAACTTTTTTGCCGGACCGGAAGACAAACAATTTAACGCAAATATAAACTTTTATAATGTTCATTATAGTTCAGCTCATATAGTGGGAACAAGCGGGGGTAATAAAAATGATATGAAGGAAGCACTGATGTTGATGGAACAGGGTTTGAATCCTGCCGGTCTTGTTACCCATATCGGCGGACTTGATGCTGTTATTGATACAACCCTTAACCTGCCATCGATCCCGGGTGGAAAGAAACTTATCTATACCCATATAAGTATGCCTTTAATTGCAATTAATTCGTTCAGTGAAAAAGGGATAAGCAATCCGCTTTTTAAAAAGCTGGCAGAAATTACTGAGAACAATAGGGGACTATGGTCAACTGAGGCGGAGGAGTACTTGTTGGAAAACTCATAAACTTATACACTTATAAACTCTTCATTTCCTCATCACCTTTCTTTTCTTCCCACTCACCCATACTGACGCTTCCTACGGTCGGTCAGCACAGGCTCAACTTACTTAACTACTCAACTTCTCTTCCAACCTCAAACCTCAAACCTCAAACCTCAAACCTCAAACCTCAAACTTCAAACCTCAAACCTCAAACCTCAAACCTCAAACCTTTTTCCTTACCTTGTTAGCAAACTCCTCTGAAACATAATTATCATAACTCTGACATACATTGGCTGCAAATGAAACGGCTCTCTCCTGTATATTCTTCCAGTCATCAATTGTGAGATTATCCAGATCAGCTTTTTTAACATTTTTATTATAAAGCCCGTATATTATCCCTGCATTAAAATTATCCCCGGCGCCAATTGTGCTTATAGTGGAAATTTCAGGGACTTCAAATTTTGCAGTAACCGTTGGCGATTGTATGGCAACAAAATGATTGCTGGCAGTATAGATCAAAGTGGGGCAGTATTGACGAACCGCTTCATATGCCTGTTCGGCATTATCAGCCTCGAAAATATTCATAAAATCTTCATCCGAACCCCTGACAATATCAGCAAGCGACATGTTTTGAAGAATTACCGGTTTAAGGGTGGGAAGTTCATCCTGGTGTGGTGATCTGAAATTCGGATCATACAAAATAATAGCACCCTGCTCCCTGGCTTTTTGAAGAAGACCAAGCAGTTTTTCCCTAACATCAGAATTCAGAGCAAAAAAGGATCCGAATATTACAATATCATCTTCTTGGAATTCAGGAATCCGGATATTCAGTCGTTCGGGTGGATATGACTTGTAAAACGTATAGGAAGCATTGTTGTTTTTGTCAAGGAAAGCAAGTGCAATGGCTGTTTGCCCGATTTGATACTTGTAAATATGATTGGTTTGTACATTGTTTTTTTTAAGAAATGTTTCAATTATCTCTCCAACAGGATCATCACTGTATTCACCTATTAAATTTACAGGTAGTTGTAACCTCCCCAGTGATATAGCCGTGTTTAGCATTGCCCCTCCGGGCTTGGAGGCTTTTGGTTGGTTATTTTGGAAAATTATATCGTAAAGTATTTCCCCAATAGCATAAATCTTTCTCATCTCTCACCTCTCATCTTTTCTTCATCTCCCCATCGCCTTCTCGCCTCGTCGTTCTTTCGTCCTCTCGTTCTGTCGTTCTTCCGTCCCCTCGCTCTTTCCCCCAGGTATCCTCCATGGTGTCTTTTTGCATAATCTTCACTATTAAATCCGATCTTTTCCATTAGCAGGACCACCAGGATATCCCCAATAACAGTCATGGTTGTAGTTGATGTAGTGGGAGTAAGACCAAGCGGACAAATCTCATCAGGATTACCTGTATTTATTGCAATATCCGATAATTTGACAAGTGGTGAATCCGGGTTACCGGTAATAAGAATTATGGGCAGGTGGTTATGGAGGTTTCTTGAAAGATCAAGTAGTTCAAGTATCTCACGGGTTTTTCCGGAGTTTGATATTAGAAGTAATATATCTTCATTGCTGATAACTCCAAGATCGCCATGCTGGGCATCACTTGGATGAAGAAAAACGGCAGGTGTTCCGGTAGAACTGAAAGTAGTTGCTATATTGTTGGCTATCTGACCGGCTTTTCCCATTCCGCTTGCCACCAGCTTGCCATAACCCTTATGAACCCTTTTATGGATAAGTTCAACGGCTGCTTCTATATTACCTGTAACAGGTATCCGGCTTATGGCATTTGCTTCAGCAAGAAGAAGTTTTTTTATTTTATTTTTCATAAATATTCCCGTTTTACTAGTCTTGAGTAATTGATGCCAAATTTATCAAAATTTATCTTCAAAATTTATTTATTAAATTTTATTTGTTACTTTGTATAGCAGAAACAGGTTTACACCAGCACCCAGAATGAAAGCATTCACTCTCACCGGGATAAGACAAATGGAACTAACAGATGTTCCTGATCCTGTTATTACAGGGGATAAGGATGTACTGATTCGGATTAAATCCATAGGGGTTTGCGGATCGGATATTCACTATTATAAAACCGGACGAATAGGTAATATGGTTGTAGAATATCCTTTTATGGTGGGGCATGAATGTGCCGGAGTTGTAGAGAAAGTTGGTGTCGGGGTTGAAAAGATTAAACCAGGAGATCGTGTTGCTATCGATCCGGCAATGCCATGTTGGAATTGCGACCAGTGCAAAGCAGGCAGGCCTCATACATGCCGGAACTTACGATTTTTAGGATGCCCGGGTCAGGCTGAGGGATGTATGTCTGAGTATATTGTAATGCCTGAAGAGAGTTGTTATCCTATAGTAGATAATATCAGTTTTGAACAGGCTGCTTTTTCCGAGCCACTTTCAATCGGACTGTATGCTGTGAATCAATCGATAAATATGGAAGGAGCTAAAGTGGGGATCCTTGGTGCGGGGCCAATAGGTATGAGTGTAATGCTTCCTTCATTAAGTTTTGGTGCAAAAAATATTTTTGTTACTGACAAAATTGATGAAAGACTAAAGTTAGCGAAGAGTTTGGGTGCAGACTGGTCAGGAAACCCTGATAAAATTGATATTGTAAGTGAAATTAAGAATAATGAACCGTTATTGCTGGATGTTGTTTTCGAATGTTGCGGTCAGCAAGATGCCATTAATCAGGCAGTTGAACTATTAAAGCCCGGAGGCAAGCTGATGATCATTGGAATACCGGAGACAGAGAGGTGGAGCTTCCCTGTTGATGAATTACGGCATAAGGAAATTACAATAGTAAATGTTAGGAGGCAGTTAAACTCGGTTATCCCTGCCCTTAACCTTATTGAAAATAAAATAATTAACGTTGATCCTCTAATAACACATCATTTTGATTTTAATGATTCAGTTAAAGCTTTTGAGATGGTTACAGAATACAGGGATGGTGTTCTTAAGGCTATGATAGGATTAGGTGAGTAGTTGAGTGAGTTAAGTAAGTTGAGTTGGAAGAATGAAGATTTTTAAGTTGCCAAGTAACAAATTAACCAATTAACAAATATTCCATGACATTCTTATATAGCGATTCTGAAAATATTGTTTCCCGGGAGAATATACCTGTATCTATATATCCCGGAGCGAAAGAAGCTTCAATCTTAATTGCAAAAGAGATTGCGACTCTTATTGAGGAGAAAAAGAAATCGAATGATTTTTGTGTGCTTGGATTACCAACCGGTTCAACACCTGTTGAGGTTTATGATGAGTTGGTTAGAATGCATAAAGAGGATGGATTGAGTTTTGGGAATGTTGTAACTTTTAACCTGGATGAATATTATCCAATACAGCCTCATAAACTGCAAAGCTATGTAAGATTTATGCGGGAACATCTTCTTGATCAGGTTGATCTTAAGCCTGAAAATGTTCATTTTCCTGATAGTACAATAGCTGTTGAAGAAGTGCCTGAGTTTTGCCGGAAATATGAAGAAAAAGTTAAATCATATGGAGGAATTGACGTGCAACTTCTTGGCATTGGTCGTACCGGACATATTGGATTCAATGAACCTGGATCAGGGAAAAAATCACGCACCAGGTTAATAAGTCTTGATCACATAACAATAGCAGATTCAGCAAGCGATTTTTTTGGGGAAGAAAATGTGCCAAAGAGAGCTATTACCATGGGAATTGGGAATATCCTGGAATCTAAAAAGATAATTCTGATGGCCTGGGGTGAGGGTAAGGCAAAGATAATAAGCAAAGCTGTGGAAGGTCCGGTTACTTCAAATATTCCTGCTACTTTTCTACAGGATCATCCGGATGCACGTATTGTGCTGGATGAGGCAGCAACCGGTGAGTTAACGAGATTTAAAACCCCCTGGCTTGTTGGTACCTGTCGTTGGGATGAAAAATTGATAAGGAAAGGTGTTATTTGGCTTTGCCAGAAAGTTAATAAACCCATACTTAAACTTACTAACAGGGATTATAACGATAATGGTATGGGGAATCTGGTGGCTACAAAGGGTTCGGCTTAT
>JAGGXD010000184.1 GCA_021163295.1 Bacteroidales bacterium | reverse complement strand
TATTCAGTAAAAGAAAAAGAATTGTCATTTCGCTGGAGTAATTGTGTACGGCAATTTGATATGCCGGTAAAAGTGTACCTGTCGGGAAAAGAAAAATGGCTTTATCCAACTTCAAAATGGTCAAAAACCGATATTGGATCTATTAATCCTTCTCTTGTAATTGATCCAGGGTTCTATGTAGCAGTTTTAAATATTACCGGGAAGTAAGGAAGAGACGAAGGAACGAAGGGGCGAGGTGGCTATAAGTAGTTATTTGCCTTTAACCATTCAAATGCTTCAGATATTGCTTCTGATACAGGAGTTTGAGCCAATCCCAGTTCTCGTCTGGCTTTTTCGGGGTTAAAAAAATGTGTATCAACACTTATCCTTGCCATAGGATAACTCAAATCCGGGGCTTTTCCTGTAATTAGAGAAATAAATTGAGATATCAAACCAAAGAGTAATATAAAAGGTTTGGGGATAAATAATTTCGGACATTTGATATTTAATTGTTTTCCCACCAGGTTATTAAACTCATTATAAGTAAGATTTTTATTACCCAGGATATAACACTCGCCAATTTTACCCCTGTTAAGAGCATTACAGATGGCAAAAGCAGCATCTTTTACATGCAAAAAGTTCCTGCCTCCTTTAGTATATCCGGGTACTTTGCCATTATATAAACCAAGTATTAATGCTCCACTACCCGGTTTTGAATCGTATGGTCCTATCATAAAAGTCGGATTCAAAATAATAGCATTAAGCCCATTTTTTTTAATATTATTAAGAACCATTTGTTGAGCTTCATATTTCGAATCGATATAATCAAGACCATATTTCTTTGCCTTGAAAGGTTTGGTTTCATCACCGGGATTTTCTTTTGTGCCAAAACCAAACGAGTTAGCCGTACCTATATAAATCAATCTTTTTATCTTATTTTGAAGTGATGTCTGTATTATATTTAAGGTACCTTCAATATTTACTTTCCGTACAATTTCTGACCGTGACGGCCAGATTGAAGTATTGGCAGCCGTATGGATAATATAATCACAACTTTCAGCAGCCCTGTTTACATCTTCAGGATTAAGCAGGTCGCCAAAAACCTTTTCAACAGGAAGATTTTCCAGAGTATTTACTTTCCGGTCAGGTTGCAGAAATGCTCTTACATTATAATCCCTCCGTAATAATTCCCTCACAATATGAGTTCCCAATAATCCATCAGCACCGGTGACAAGAACTTTCATATATTTATTTTTTCAAACAAACGACTAAAATAATCTATTTTTCAGACTGTGTTTGTTTTTTTTAGTTTTCTTTTGAAATTTTAAAAATTCATTGAATCTTTGTTGTGAATTTGGAGAGATGCCGGAGTGGTCGAACGGGGCGGTCTCGAAAACCGTTGTCCTGCTACGCGGGACCGAGGGTTCGAACCCCTCTCTCTCCGCAAACCCTCAAACCAACCCCGGCGTCAGCCGGGGTTTTTATTTGCAGCAGTGCCCGTTGAAAGCTTGCTTTCATAAGGGTGCTGCTGCAAATAAAAATAACCCGACAGGGTTGTTGGTTTGAGGGTTTGCAGGGTACCCCACAAGGGCTCACGAGCGAAGCCCGCCGTCGCCGCAGGCTATGGCGGGCAAGCGAATAACTTCGTCAAATCCTTGCTTTCATAAGGGTACTGATACAAATAGCAATTACACGAAGAGCTTGGTTTGAGGATTTATATAATTTCTAATTCCTCCGAAGCAAAGCGCAGGTTATTGGTTAAAACAAACAGTTTATCCCCCGTTTCTTCATCTTTCCTGATTGCCTTTACTACCCCTTTAATTAAAGGATCCTTTTTACTTTGTACTTTAGTGCCTATTTCTATTTTCTTGCTTTTTGCCATTGCTTTATATTTTTTGTTGTATGAAGATACAACTATATTGAAAATAGTTATAAGACATTGTCTGTAAAAGCCAGGTTAAAATTTTTTCCAGGCAGAGCAAAATAAAATAATGTGGTGTTGCAGAAAAGAAGTTTATAACATTAATAATAAAATATCATTCCTCCTCCTCCACCGAATCTTGGATTAACTACATTTGTATAGATAGACCCAAACGTATATGAAACACTAAAATGTGTAAAGTATGAATATCTGGTTTCAAGTTCTTTCCTTCTCAGGAGTATTTCTTCGGGTGAAGCCCCGCCTTTTACCAGGGATAACTGATCGTGAATAATGGATGCTCCGCCTCCTATACCAATCTGTAAACCTTTAGCAATCCGGATGTTCAGGGAAACAAATGACGACAGATTATTCTTTGACCAATCATGAAAATAATTACTCCAGTCAATAGATGTATTGATCGAGCCCCATTTCTGGGTAAATTCCATTGCCACACTAAGACTATGACCAAACAGGTATTCTTCAGTTTTATTATAGATTGTAGAATCCTTATAACTATTATAGGAGTATCCCAGACTATACAAAATTAGAAACTGTTTACGCGTTGATTCTGAATATGGAAACACATTAAACTCAATTCCGGGATAAATCAGACCCTGAAATTTATAATTTCTATAAGTTGAAGATGAAATATCAAACCTTCCGCCAACCGACCAATGTTCTCCAAAACTTTTGACGATCAAACCGTCAAAATTTTTTGATTTTTGTGAGCTTTCTATTATTTCATCACCTGTATCGAATTCATCATTATTCTCTCTATAGTACAGATCAAAATCAATTTTCCACTCAGGTGTAACCCTACCCGCAGAAAAAGAGCCCGATACACGATCATATTTATATGATTTCTGTCCGTTCAGACTGCCACTTAAACGTGTACGAAACACCCATTGATTCCATTTATCTTCAACCATCTCCTCTTTAACAGGCGGTTTGTAATTGATTTTTATAAACTTCGACAACGGTGTTTTTGATACAAAAGGTATTAATCCCATTTTCAATGTCTCTACCTGTCCGGCACGGGTTTCATCCCTGGTATTATCTGTCATACTCACATATGCAAGTGTATCACTAAACCTTTTGTAACCGTTTTGTCCAAGGAAGTGCATCATATACTCCCTTCCTCCACTTCCTGTACTCTGACTTGTAACCATAATATGCACATCTGCTACTTTACGGTCACGTACATAATTAACAAAAGATATCTCTCGCCGAACATAATCATCATCGCAAAACGGGCAATCCAGAAATACTTTCAAAGCATCCTTACGGTATTTCGCCATAGAGGTATCTGCTTCCTGTGATAATAAAGTTAATGAGAAGATTATAGCTGCACTAACCATAAATAGCTTTTTCATATAAGAATATTAGGTTTAGATTTTAGACTCTTGGTTAATAAACGAAACCACTCATGAATTTATTATTAATTCGCTAAGCATTTCACAAACAATTATTAAACCAAACAAAACCGGTCCTATATGCTGTATAACACAATTTTCTATTGTGTTCTTTTTTACTCTTCTGGTTCAGGAAAGATTTTTAATAATTCCAGCCTTAATGCAAGCTGATCGCCCGGCATGATATCTTCAGGATGGTGGTATCTGGCATATTTGTCAGGGTAGAAATATGACAGTTTAATTTTTGATTTTTCATTTATCATGGAAAATGCACTCACTGTCTCGCGGATATCCCTTAGATACTTTTTATATAAGTACCTGTTACCTTCAGCTATAGGCATAAAAAAAGCATCCATTGGACCTCCTTCTACATCATAGCATACATAACGCTCATCCTTCTTTATAATAACAAACTCCCTGACCTCCTTATCATTAAGATAATCGTAAAAATTAGCACTAACATAATGTGCAAGCTGTGACGTTTCCTGCCAAATGCCCTCTAATGGGACAATATTACTTTGATTCTCAGAAAAATAATTCATAAACTGCTCACGGGTCCGGTATTTTGATGAATCAGGTAAGGGCTCTTCCTGCTTTTCTTCCAGCCAAACACCATAAAAATTAAATCCATCTTTAGCCTTTTCAATAATATCTATACGCTTTACAGACGAATCGAGTATTGGGAAATAAAGAAGGAATTTCTTATATATCTTATCACGTGAAATTTTATCCCTTTTAGGACACAAGGAGATATTTTCAGCAAGCACAAGGAAAAAACGATCATTTGAGTTATAAGGTTTTATATGGAAATTCTTATCGGCACATATCCAGGAATCTCCGATGGGAGCAAGAAAATACATTTCAACAATTGTAAGTGTATCTGTCAGGCTAATACGTGATATCTCAACATTTGAATTATCACGGCTGGTATAGGATGGGAAAATAATAGTTTGTGCCGTACCACCGATAGCATACATTACTATTAATAAAGAAAGAAAAATCTTTTTCATTAACAGGAGATTAATAAAATGTTGCTTAAAATTTGAAAATCCATTTAAAAGTACAATTTATTAATTAAATGGAGAAAGAATGAAGTGATGAGGTGATGAATGTGTTTATAATCTAAATTTTTTACTTTTGTTTTCTATCTTTTATCTTCTGCATAAATAATGCAGATTAACAACACTCAGATATGAAGCGCTATTTTTTCTTAAGCTTGATTGCCGGTTTATTATTTGTATCATGTTCGAATCATTTTAACGATTTTAATTTCAGAACCGGTTCACTTATTTTTTCGGTAAATAATAAAGGTGAAATAACAGAACTAATAGATAAAGCAACCGGTATTAATTACCTTGCTTTTGACACCATTGCTCCCTTAATGTCTGTAAGGATAAATAGAAAGTTTTTATACCCGGAATCAGCAGGTTTCAATAGTGACAGTAATAAACTCTTAATTACATACGAGAATAATATTGAAGCGGAAATTCATGTGGAAGTAAAAAGCACACACCTTTCATTTGAACTTGTATCCATATCGAATCCTGAAGAAATTGAGTTAATTACCTGGGGTCCTTATCCTACAACCATCAATAAAATAATTGGTGAAACAGTTGGCGTTGTAAGAGGTGAAGAATTTGCTTTGGGTATCCAGGCACTGAACCCTAAAACTCTGGGTGGATACCCGTGGAATGAAAACGACTGTATGCCACAAATAGATATTCTGGAGCAGGATAATTATTCTGACCTTTCTGAAGAAGGTAAAAGGTATGTGCTTTACCGTGTGGAAGCAGCAAAACCGGCAGACTTTGGCAGTACTTTACAAGCTTATTGCCGAAATCGTAATAAAGAAAGGGTAATAAAAAACTGGAATCATGATAAATATACCGCCCCTGCATTTGAAGATGGAGGTATTATTGGTTCTAAAATTGCATTATTTGGATGTCAGGTTAATAAAACACTGGAAACCATTAGTGATGTGGAGCTGTCTGAAGGTTTGCCCCACCCGGTAATTGATAATGAATGGGGTAAAACGGCGCCCACAGCTTCTGCTTCCTATATCATTATGAGTTTTGGTGAAAAAGATATTGAAAATGCAATTGATATTACTAAAAAATCCGGTCTGAGATATCTGTATCATCCGGGACCATTTAAAAACTGGGGGCATTTCGACCTGAACAAACAATTTCCAAACGGATGGGACGGACTGAAAAAATGTGTTGCCATTGCGAAAGAGAATAATATTATGCTGGGAGTTCATACATTATCAAACTTCATTACCACAAACGACCCATATGTAACACCTGTTCCTGATAACCGACTTGCAAAAGTCGGAACCAGCATTATTACAGAAGAAATAAACAATTCACAAAATGAAATTCCTGTTGAATCACCTGATTTCTTTAACCAGTTCAAAAACAACAATCTTAAAACTGTTGTTGTCGGCAATGAATTAATTCGTTATGGGACTGTTTCAGAGCAAATTCCCTGGAAACTACTTGATTGCCAGAGAGGAGCATTTGGCACAACTGCCTCCAGGCATAATAAGGATGATAATATAAGTAAACTGGCAGACCATGGTTATAAAGTGTTCCTTACAAATCCGGAGTTAAGCATTGAAGTGTCAAAAAATATTGCAGAACTATTTAACACAACCGGTTTACGCCAAATCTCATTTGACGGACTGGAAGGAAACCGGTCAACAGGATTAGGAAACTACGGTGAAATATTATTTACACAAACCTGGTATAACAACCTGAATAAGGAGATAAGAAAACATTATATTGCCGATGCAAGCAGAACAAGTCACTATTTCTGGCATGTCTATACACGCATGAACTGGGGTGAACCATGGTACGCCGGGTTCAGGGAAAGCCAAACAGAATACCGGTTAAAAAACCAGGAATATTTTCAAAGAAACCTGATGCCTGGTATGCTGGGCTGGTTTAGAATGACCCCTGAAACAAGCATTGAAGATATTGAATGGATGCTGGTACGTTCGGCTGCATTTAACGCCGGTTATGGTTTTGTTACCAACTATGAAGTATTGGAAGAAAATAAACATTCCGAAAAGATATTAAAGCTTTTGGGCGAATGGGAGAAAGCAAGATTATCCGGAGCTTTTTCCAGCGAGCAAAAACAACGAATGGAAAATATTAATACCGAGTTCCATCTTGAGCCAACAAACCAAAATGAATGGAACCTGTACCAGGTTCACTCCTTCAAGTTTAATCACAATAAAAAAGTCAGACAACCCGGGGAACCATTATATTCAACATTCTCTTTTGAAAACCCTGCTGAATCGCAGCCGTTAAATTTCATCCTTAAAGCTGTTAACGGCGATGTAAAGAATATAAAAATAGAAATTGACAACTTTAAAGAAATTTCACTGCCAGTAATATTGAAAGCCGGCGAAACAATTAAATATACAGGAGGCAACCTGGCTGTTAAGTATAGTAAAAACTGGGGAATTATTAAAGAATTCAATATCGATCCTTCTGAATTAATTGTGGCAACAGGAGAACATAAACTTACTTTTGATTGCACATTTACTGGAGAAAAAGAATCACTGGTAAAAATGGAAATGAGAATTACCGGACCTGCTGAAAAGATAACCCCACCTTCAGGAACATCACGGTAGATTGGTTTGTTTTATTTTACGGCTCTGATTACAACAAAACTTCCTTCACCATATCCTTCCCTGGGCTCCTG
>JAGGXD010000221.1 GCA_021163295.1 Bacteroidales bacterium | reverse complement strand
GCTATTAAGGACCTTTCAAATGAAATAAAATTTGAACTGAAAAGAACAATATGGGACTAGATTTTAAATATGTAGATGGACAAACACCACTAAGTGAAGAGGAGAAACAGGGATTATTGATAAAATCAATTACAACTAGAGCAGAATTAGACGAACTTGAGCAACTGAATATTGAGAAAGCAGTGGAATGGACTTTGAATAATAAATTTTTGAAAGAAAAAATTTTCTCAGAAGAATTTATCAAATCAGTCCATAAGAAAATGTTAGGAGACATATGGGAATAGGCTGGAAAATTTAGAAGATCCGAGAAAAACATTGGGATCGATTGGATTAGGATTGGAGTGGAATTAAGGATGCTGCTTGATGATACGAAATATTGGATTGAAAATGATACATATCCTCCTGATGAAATTGCTATTAGATTCAAACATAGATTAGTAAATATTCATTGTTTTCCAAATGGCAACGGCAGGCACTCTAGGCTTATGGCTGATATTATAATTGAGTCTGTATTTGGGAAGAATGTATTTACTTTGAACAATTCCAATCTTGTAAGACCAGATAATGCCCGTAAAGAATATATCGACTCAATCAGAAAAGCCGATAATGGATTGATTGAGCCACTACTTAAATTTGCCAGGAAATGAAAATAAAAACGAAAGTTCAACATCGGCTCAAAAACAAGCGGGCGGAAAGTGCTAATATGAAACAGATTACAAGTAATAAACAACAGTGTAACCTGAAAGAAAAGTGCAAGTAAATGCCCGCCAAAATTTATAGCTATCCGTTGTAAGTAATTCGGGACGTTAAAGGGACATAGTTTCGATGATTAAATAAAAAGGAATAAAATAAATGATATATTTGATACAAAATATAAACAATATCCTTATGAGAGATTATAAAAAAAAGTTTTTTCTAATATTGATGATTGCAAATCTACTATTGTTGTCTGGCAATACACAAGATGAAAAATCAAAACAACAACAAAAACATAGTTTCAAAGTTGAAAACTTTAAGGGAATAAAAAATCCTCACAATGTTTCACAAGAATGGGAAACAGATACATCTAAACAGATTATTCCTTTGAATGAGTTTACTGTACTTTTAAACAGGAACAGGATAAAACCACTGAATGCTCCAAGATATATAAATACAAATCAGGCAAAAGATTCCCTATTCGGGGGGCAGCCTGTTATTGGAGTCGAAATTAATGGTGTGTCAGTTGCTTTCCCTTTGAATATGCTCTCCTATCATGAAATTGTAAATGACAGTATTGCAGATGTTCAATTCTCTGTAGCCTATTGCCCTTTATGTAACACTGCTTATGCATTTAGCAGGAAAGTGAATTTTAAGGATAAGAATTATATGCTTAAATTCGGAACATCAGGAATGCTTCGTATGAGTAATCTTGTGATGTGGGACGAGCAAACCCAAACTTGGTGGCAACATATTGACGGAGTTGGGTTGGTAGGGGAACTTGCTGGGGCAAAACTGAAAATACTGCCTTCAAAAATAATTTCCTTAAATAATTTTATTCAGTTTTATCCTGATGGAAAGGTAATGATGCCTGTTAATGATGCAAATTATGAAACCCATTATACCATCAATAATTATATACATTATGACTCCATTGGTGTAAAAAAACCTTTTTTGTTTTTCAAAGAAGTTGATAAACGACTTCCTGCAATGGAATATGTAATTAGTGTTGAAAACAAAAATATAGTAAATGTCTATCCTTTAAGTATATTACAAACAGAAAGTGTGATTAATGACCAAGTTGGAGCAATCGACATTGTACTGTTTTACAATGATGATATGATTTCTAATTTGGATACAAAATATATTTCAAAAGGCAGACAAATTGGGTCGGGAACAGTTTTTAATGCGGTAATAAATGGTAAAACACTCAGTTTTAAAATGTTTAAAAACAATTTCATTGACAATGAAACAAACTCAATATGGAATTTTGTAGGTGAATGTATTGATGGTGAGTATAAGGGAAAAAAATTACAACCTGTTGTTTATGGATTTGATTTTGCTTTTGCATGGTTGGCTTTTCATCCGGAATCTATTGTTTATAAAAAAAGTCTTTAAAAAAGAACTACTTACAATATAGTGCATTTGGCAGATGGTGCTAATAATGAAGATGATAGCAATAAATAAACATAGTGATAAATTGAAAGATTGGAGCATTGAAATGCCAAACGCACCATATTCAAACCGTCAGACTGTCTAAAAACCTCTTGATCTTGTTCATAACTTTACGATAAAAATCCAAGTTAAAATACTGGTTATTAGTATCTTTAAGTATGAAATTCATAAGAGGAGACAACCGAACACAAATCAATCTTTTCCCGATTTCCCTTGAACATGCTATTAATGAATATAATGAAGTACGTATCATCGATCTGTTTGTTGATAGTGTGTCATTGGAAGACTATGGGTATTTGAATAAGGTTCGATCATCGAGAGACCTGGAAAAAGAATGCAAGCGCAATAACCTCTTATTTTGAGGGTTGCTTAAATAAGCTTAAATTTGATCAAAACTTATTTATTATATTCAATAACACGTATTACAATGCATCTTCAAGTAAAACGGCAGCTGTTCTTCGCTTTTCAAATAATCTTGATTTCCAGGAGATTAAGACCATCAAAAATTTCTGGAGCTCACTCCTCGCATGGATTTATTAACAGAAAATGAGAAGGGAGAAGCATATATTTCGGCAAAGGAAGGTGAGAATTATCTGATATATTTTACGAATGAAGGAGCTGTAAAACTAGACCTCAGCAAACAAAAAGGCAGATTTACTGTAAGATGGATCGATATTAAAAATGCCGAATGGATATGGCAAGAGGAAATTAATGCCGGGAACATGATTGATTTAAAAGCTAAATGCAAAGATGGATGTTTTGCGGTTTTACAAAGAAAGACATAAGTATATAATACCCTGTTTTCACATAGTTTAGAAATTTTGATAAGCTATATATCCCTTGTTCTGCCAGCCTGGCTTTCAGTTACCAGTACCCAGTGACGAAATATTAAACAAAGATCGTACCTTAGCCTAAAAGAAAAATTCTTATGCATCCGGGATTTAAAAAAGACCTTCAATTCTATAAGTTCAGCTTGTACGGTTTCCTGAAGAACTTACGCTTCTTTGAGCCTTTTTTATATCTGTTCTTTCTTGAGAAAGGTTTGAATTTCCTGCAGATTGGTGTATTGATTACGATAAGGGAAGTAACGAGAAATGTCCTGGAGATACCTACCGGTGTCCTCGCTGACTCTCTTGGTAGGAGGAGAGTAATGATAATGGCTTTTTCCTTTTACATTATCTCGTTTTTTATGTTTTATATTTCTGTTAGTTATGGACTTTTTATCGTTGCAATGTTTTTCTATTCATTCGGGGATGCTTTTCGTACCGGTACCCACAAAGCCATGATATTTACCTACCTGAAGAATAATAACTGGGAGGATCAGAAAGTGTGGTACTATGGCTATACCCGTTCGGCATCCCAGTTCGGTTCGGCAATTTCTTCTCTGCTGGCAGCATTTATTGTTTTCTATTCGGGGAATTACAGGTATGTTTTTCTTTTTTCAACAATTCCATATATTCTCGATCTTTTGCTTATGTTATCTTATCCCCGTGAACTTGACGGAAAGATAAGAAAATTTAACTTTTCCATGATCCGGGAAAATTTCAGATCAATTATCAAAGAAACAAAGCAATCTTTCCGTGAGTTAAGGGTTTTTCGAACACTTACAAATACTGCGCTATTCAGTGGCTATTTCAGTGCAATGAAAAATTATCTTCAACCAATAATCCTGGGACTGATAATAACTCTGCCTATTCTTTTTTCATGGAACAGAGAACAGACCACCGCTGTAATGATAGGACTGGTCTATTTTGTCATCTATATTCTCAGTGCAATAACTTCCCGGAATTCGGGCAGGATTGCCTGTAAATTCAGCGGACTTTTCAGTCTTTTGAATCTGAGTCTGATTGCAGGGTTAATTATTGGCATGGCCGGAGGATATTTTTACTCATTAGGTACAACTTTCTGGATTGTTCTGTCAATTATCTTTTTTGTTGTTATTCATTTAACCGAAAATCTAAGAAAACCTGTAGGAGTTTCCTATATTGCCGATCAGTTTAAGGAGGATATTCTGGCAACGGTTCTTAGTACCGAGTCACAGGTTAAAAGCTTGTATGCCGCATTTATTGCACCGGTTATCGGATTTATGGCTGATAGATTCGGACTGGGATGGGGACTTGCAATTACTTCATGCCTGTTATTATTTGTAACTCCGTTTATTATGATTTATAAGGAAAGCAGTGGAAGAAGGGAATAGAGGGAATGGACAGTAATTCAAACTCATAAAACATGAAAAAAATCTTTATTAGTGGCATATTAATTTTACTCATAGTACCTGAGATAATATCGCAAACTTCTGACTCTTCGCAGATTAATATGAACGGAGTATATGCCGAATTATATTTGGTCAGACACGATTTTAGTAGTGGATTTGTTTCAATTAATTATGAAAGAGTTATCGGCAAGAAGAGGAGAGCTAACCTCCGTGTTGGTATATATCCGGATTTTGAATCTTCAATATCATTCCCACTAACAATCACCTGGATAACTAAGCCAACCAAGAATCATCATTTTGAATACGGAATTGGAGCAGTCTACAGAATAGAACATTACATAGATCCCTATGTTCTTATTCAATATCGGGAATGGTTCTATGACATACCTGCGATAATGATACCATTGATGTACAGGTATCAAAAAAACGCAGGATGGTTTTTCAGGGGAGGTATTAATTTATTTGTTAGTTGGCCAACTCTGCCATCTCCGTCTTTGAGTGCTGGATATAAATTTTAAAACTACTGCCAATAAAATCTAAACCGCATTAAAACGTAGTTTAACCAAAATGTCAGACTGTCTAAAAACCCCACAATTTAGTTCATGACTTTATGATAAAAGCGATCAGTCTTTTCCCGGTCTCCCTTGAATATGCTATTGATGAAGATAATGAAATGCGCATGTATGCTGCATTTATTGCATCCGTTATCGGATTTATGGCTGATAGTTTCAAACTGGACCGGGAACTGACAATTACTTTATACCTGTTATTGTTTGCAACTCTTTTTATTATGATTGGTAAGAAAAACAGTGGAGGGAGAAGAGAAGAATTAACGAATCGATGCATCAAATAGTAGCTTCCTTCGTCTTTTAATTAGCTTTACTATTCATATTTTAAAAATCATCTTATCATGTTTAAAAACTATTTTCTTATTGCTGTGAGGAACATCATACGGCAGAAGAGTTATTCATTTATAAATATTTTTGGTCTGGCAATTGGAATCACCGGTGCCTTGCTTGTTTTTATGTGGGTGTATGATGAAATAACCTTCGATCGTTTTCATAAAAACATCGATCAGATATACAGGGTTGAGCAGGACCAGTTTTATAATAATGAATCGTATCATGTTAATGTTACTCCATATCCTTCCGGTGAAGGATGGCAGGCAGATATCCCTGAAATAGAAACTGCTGTTCGTTTTGCCTATATGGGGAGCCTGCTGATGAATTATGAATTAAAATCGTTCTATGAATCCGGGATCAGGGCTGTTGACTCTTCTGTTTTTTCGGTTTTTACTTTTCCGTTAAAATACGGAAACCCTGAACAGGCTTTAACCCAACCATATTCTATGGTACTGACAAAAGAAATGTCAGAGAAATTTTTTGGTGATGAAAACCCACTCGGCAAGATTATCAGGGTGGATAACCAATATAATTTTAAGATTACCGGTGTGCTTGAAAAGATACCTGATAATTCCTCCTTTCAGTTTGAAGCACTGGTGCCATTCGACTTTGTAAAGACAACAGAAGGGTATTCTGAGCATTGGGGAAGTAATTCTATAACAACAACCGTAAAACTAGTCAAAAATGCCAATCCATTTCCTGTAGATGATAAGCTGACTGCCGTTGTGAAATCACATATGGAATTTGATGAAGGTGATGAAGATAATTACCGGACTAAATTTATGCTGACGCCTTTAAAAGATATGCACTTACATGCTTATTTTGGATACGGACATCCGCCGGGACAAATCCAGAATGTGCTGATTTTTGCAACCATTGGATTATTTATTTTGCTAATAGCCTGCATAAATTACATGAACTTATCCACTGCCCGGTCGGGCAGGCGTTCAAGGGAAATTGGTTTAAGAAAAGTAAGTGGTGCTTACCGGAAAAATATAATCAGCCAATTCTTTGGTGAATCATTAGTAACAACCCTGTTTGCCACAATAGTTGCATTGATTTTAGTCGTGTTGCTATTAAATATGTTTAATCAATTATCTGGAAAACAGATTGATATAGCATTTCTGCTTACAAAGGAATTTATTATTGGACTTTTTGGTATGATTTTGTTTACAAGTCTGATTGCAGGTAGCTATCCTGCAATCTACCTCTCTTCTTTTATCCCGGTAAGTGTACTGAAGGGAGAAGAAGGGGAGTATTCACACAAAGGCTGGTTAAGAAAAATTCTTGTTGTAGTTCAGTTTATTCTGTCAATATTCCTGATAACCGGAACGTTTTTGGTTTATAAACAATTGAATTTCATGCAGACAAAGAAGCTGGGATATGATAAGGAGCATGTAATATATATCAGAATGTTTGGTGATATAAATAAGTCGTATGATGTTATTAGGGAGACTTTTGTACGGAATCCGGAAGTTTCCTATGTTACCGCTTCCAGTCATTTGCCAAGTAATATTGGAAGTAACTCGGGTGGTGTAGACTGGGAAGGGAAAGACCCTGACCTTACAACTTTGATCGGTATGTCTGTGGTTGATTTCGATTATGTAGAAGCACTTAAGATACCAATTCTTCAGGGCAGAAGTCTAAAAAGAGAGTTCCCTTCAGATTTGGCAACAGATTCCACCGGTTCATTTTTGGTGAATGAAGAAGTTGTGAAAATTATGGGTGTTGATGATCCTGTGGGAATGCGCTTTTCGTTTTTAGGTATTAGTAATGGTGAAATTGTAGGTGTTATGAAAAATTTTCACTTCCATTCCATGAGAAATAAAATTGAACCTCTTGCTATAGCTGTGGCATATAAAGAATATTTAACTTACATTATTATTCGCTTTGCACCCGGTGATATTGACCGGGCAATAAAAAAACTTGAAACCGATTGGGTAACTATTTTGCCTGATTATCCATTTGAATACCAATTCCTTGATGACGATTACGACGAGATGTACCGTGCAGAAAGGCGAATGGGAACACTGTTTAACTATTTTACAGTTACAGCAATAATAATTGCATTATTAGGTCTGTTTGGTCTGGCATCATTTATGGCTGAAAAACGTACCCGTGAAATCGGTGTAAGGAAAGTATTCGGATCAACAGCGAAAGGGATCATTTCCCTGCTAACATGGGAATTTTCCAAACTCGTTTTAATAGCCATAGTTATTGGAATTCCACTTTCCTGGTATTTCCTTCATGGTTGGTTGCAGAATTATGCATTCAGGACTGAATTAAACTGGTGGATATTTGGACTTGCTGCAATTTTTTGCTTGTTAGTTGCATTGTTAACTGTTGGTTTTCAGGCCGCAAGAGCTGCAAACAAGAATCCGGCAGAGGCACTTAGACATGAATAGATAAGATAGAAGAAGTTGAAAGTTGAAAGTTAAAAGGAAGAGGAGAATAGGAGAAGAGGTAATGAATTAACCAATTAACAAATTAACTAATAACGTATAACTGAACATTAAACCATGAACTCCTCCTGAAACCTGCCGGAGTATGTGATTTTTGGTATTTCAGTATTTAGACTATTTTTACATTTCTTTTTTCCTGAATACCTATTTCTGAATGAAACCAGATAAACTACATAATAAACTCAAAAGCCTCTGGAGTGATATATTGGAGTCTGTTCGTGGTACTGAGCTGGATTTTACATCGGGTCGTATAAGCCGGGCTATTTTATTACTATCCATACCCATGGTACTGGAAATGGTAATGGAATCTATTTTTGCGCTAGTGGATATCTTTTTTGTTTCACGTCTCGGTCCGGGAGCTGTAGCTACCGTTGGAATAACAGAATCATTGCTAACTATTATATATGCATTAGCTGTTGGATTTTCAGTAGGTACCACCGCCCTGATTTCAAGACGGATAGGTGAGAAAAACAGTGAAGGTGCAGCAGTGGGAGCAGTTCAGGCTATTCTGGCAGGGATAATAATGGCGCTGATAATTGGTATTACAGGGGCAATATTTAGTAAGGACTTTCTTCACTTGATGGGGGCAACACCTGACGTTGTTGAATCAGGATATATGTACACCAGGATAATGATGGGCGGCAATATTGTTATCATGCTCCTGTTTATTATCAATGCTGTATTCCGTAGTGCTGGTGATGCAGCTATTTCTATGCGTGTTCTGTGGATTGCGAATATAATAAATATTATTCTTGATCCATGCCTGATATTTGGCTGGGGACCGTTTCCCGAACTGGGTATTAAAGGAGCAGCAGTAGCAACTAATATCGGTCGTGGTATTGCTGTGTGTTACCAGCTGTTTTTACTATTTCGCGGACGAGAACGGGTTAAAATATTAAGAAAACACTTGCGGTTTAATTTTAAGGTAATGGTAAAGTTAATTCGCCTTTCTCTTGGTGGAATCGGTCAGAATATTATTGCAATGTCGAGTTGGATTGGCATGGTACGTATAATAGCTGTTTTTGGGAATAATGTTCTTGCAGGTTATACTATTGCTATCCGGATTATAATCTTTGCAATGCTTCCGGCATGGGGGCTGGGAAATGCTGCAGCTACACTTGTTGGTCAGAACCTGGGTGCTGATAAGCCCGGCAGGGCTGAACGATCCGTCTGGTTAGCCGGCTATGCCAATATGATCTTTCTGGGATTAATTGCTGTGTTCCTGATAATTAATCCAGCCTTTTTTATAAAACTCTTTATAGATAATGAACAGGTGATCAAGTCAGGTGCTACCTGTCTGCGGATTGTAAGCTATGGTTTTCTTTTCTATGGCATGGGTATGATTGTTATACAAGCCCTTAATGGAGCAGGTGATACTATGACACCGACAAAAATTAATTTTTTCTGTTTCTGGCTACTTGAAATTCCTCTGGCTTATTTGTTGGCTATCAAAACTGGCATGCAGGAAAAAGGTGTTTATATCTCAATTGTTGTTTCTGAATCAGTAATGACACTTGCGGGATTGTATTTCTTCCGGCTTGGAAAATGGAAGTTGAAGAAGGTCTAAGGAAGAAGAAGAGTTGAAAGTTGAAAGTTTGTAAAGTTGAAAGTCGAAGAGGGAAGAGGTGAGAAAAGGAGAAGAGGAGGAAATGAGGTGAAGAGGGTGATTTGAAAAATATTAAGCTATAGGATATGTATGCAGGAGTTATTACTGAAAAATTATCACTAAAGGAGTACCAGGTTAAGAATACATTAAATCTTCTTGATGAAGGTGCCACTATTCCATTTATAAGTCGTTACCGTAAGGAAGCGACCGGAAGTCTTGATGAGCTTCAGATTTCTGAAATTCAGCAGCAAAATAAACGACTTAAGGAGCTTGATGAGCGAAGGGAGACAATACTAAAATCAATTGATGAACAGGAGAAGCTTACTCCCGGATTGAAAGAAAAAATTAATAATACTACCTTTCTTGCCGAACTTGAAGACCTTTACCTCCCATACAAACCAAAACGGAAAACACGTGCCTCCATAGCAAAGAAAAAGGGGCTTGAACCTTTAGCAAAGGTACTGATGAGTCAGAAGGAGGATAATGTGGAAAAGAAAGCGTCACAATTTATTACTACAGATGTAACTGAAATAAAAGACGCGCTTCAGGGAGCCAGGGATATTGTTGCTGAGTGGATTAGTGAGGACGGGAAAGCAAGAAAAAAATTACGTTACCTTTTTAAGCAATGGTCGGTAATTGAAAGTAAAGTAATAAAAGGAAAAGAAGAGGAGGGGGACAAATACAGTAATTATTTCGAAAATAGTGAACTACTTTCTCGTTGTGTTTCACACAGGTTACTGGCGATTATGAGAGGAGAACAGGAAGGATTTTTGCGTGTAACAATTCAGCCCGACCAGGATAAAGCCCTGGAAATACTGAACAGGAATTTTGTTTTGGGCGATAATGAAACATCACGCCATGTTAAGCAGGCAGCTGAAGATTCTTATAAACGCCTTATTGCGCCATCCCTTGAGACTGAATCGCGTAATCTTGCAAAAGAGAAGGCTGATACGGAGGCTATTCGTGTTTTTGCCGAAAACCTGCGCCAACTATTGCTGGCGCCTCCCTTAGGACAGAAAAATGTGCTTGCTATTGATCCCGGTTTCCGGTCGGGATGCAAAGTTGTTTGTCTTGATAAACAGGGAACACTTCTACATAATGAGAACATTTATCCACACCAGCCCCAGAAAGAAACAAAACTGTCTGCAAAAAAGATCACGTCACTTGTGAATGCCTATAAAATCGAAGCCATAGCAATTGGTAACGGAACAGCAAGCCGTGAAACAGAGTATTTCATTAAAGGCTTAAAATTGGACAGAAAAGTGCAGGTTTTTATTGTTAGTGAGAACGGGGCATCAATTTATTCAGCATCTTCCATAGCACGTGAAGAATTTCCGGAGTTTGATGTTACTGTACGTGGATCAGTTTCAATTGGTCGCCGGTTAATGGATCCGTTGGCAGAGTTGGTAAAAATTGATCCGAAATCTATTGGTGTCGGTCAATACCAGCACGATGTTGACCAGGGGAAATTGAAAGACGGTCTGGATCGAGTGGTTGAGAGCTGTGTAAACATGGTAGGAGTGGAGGTGAATACTGCAAGTAAACATCTGTTAACTTATGTGAGCGGACTGGGGCCACAACTGGCACAGAATATTATTGATTATCGTACAGAGAATGGTCCATATAATACACGAAGCGAATTAACAAAAGTGAAAAGAATGGGAGAGAAGGCATATCAGCAGGCAGCCGGATTTCTAAGAATTTCAAACGGAAAAAACTGCCTTGATAATACAGCGGTACACCCGGAGAGTTATAGTGTGGTTGAATCAATGGCACGGGATCAAAATTGCAAAGTTGAAGAACTTGTGGCTGATAAGGACAGAATAATATTAATTGATCTGAAGAAATACCTGACAGAGGAAACCGGGATGCCTACATTGAAAGATATTATTGAGGAATTACTAAAACCCGGGCGCGATCCAAGGGAGATAATTAAGGTATTTGAATTTGATTCACGTGTTAAAAGTATAAGCGATCTTCAGGAGGGAATGATACTCCCCGGTATCGTAACCAATATTACAAATTTTGGCGCTTTTGTTGATGTAGGGGTTAAGCAGGACGGATTGGTGCATATTTCCAATTTGAAAAATGAATTTGTGAAAAACCCTGCGGATGTGGTAAAGTTGCATCAGCATGTAAAAGTTAAGGTGATACAAGTAGATGAAACCAGGAAGAGGATACAGTTGTCGATGAAAGATGTGGGAAATAGCTAATCGAAATAATCACAAAAATTATTAACTTTAGCTTTTCGTTTATTAATCACAAAATTTAAAAAGCATGTTGAATAAAAGAAATTTTCAGGGCGCTGTCTTAATAATGATAGCAGTTATCCTTTTAATATCATGTTCACGAACAAAACAAACAAATAAAATGAAACCTCCGATTGCAGAAAAGGTTAAAAAGGAACTGACTTTACATGATGATACGCGTATTGATAATTATTTCTGGATGCGTTTGACAGATGAACAAAAGAATGCCAAAGAACCGGATGGGCAAACCAAAAAGGTTCTTGATTATCTGAATGCGGAAAATGCTTACACAGATGCTGTAATGAAACATAGCGAAGATTTTCAGCAGGAACTGTATGATGAGATTGTTGGACGTATTAAGCAGGATGATGAAACTGTACCATACTTTGATAATGGGTATTATTACTATACAAGATACGAAGAAGGGAAGGAGTATCCTCTTTATTGCAGAAAGAAGAGATCCTTAGAGGCTGAAGAGGTGATTATGCTAAATGTGAATGAACTGGCTGAAGGATATGAATATTTCAGTGCAACAGGCCTGAGTGTTAGTCCGGATAATAAGCTTCTTGCCTATGGAACTGATACTGTCAGCCGAAGGCGATATACGATATACTTTAAAAACCTTGAAACAGGCGAATTGCTTGATGATCAGATACCGAATACAACGGGAGGTTCAGTCTGGGCTAATGATAACAAAACAGTTTTCTATACAGTAAAAAATATGGAAACACTTCGGTCAGAATGGATAAAAAACCATAAACTTGGTATTGATCCTGCCGGAGATAAGAAAGTATTTCATGAAGCAGATGCAGAGTTTAGCGTTGGTGTTGGAAAAACAAAAAGCAAGAAATACCTTCTGATACATTCTTATCAGACATTGTCCTCTGAAGTACGTTACCTTGATGCAAATAATCCGGACGGTGAATTTCTTACTATTCAACCACGTGAAAAAGACCTTGAATATGGCATTAGTCATTATAAAAATTATTTCTATATCCGGACCAATAAAGACGGGGCTAAAAATTTCAAACTCATGAAAACTACGATAGATAAACCCGGAATGGAGAACTGGGTTGATGTGATCCCGCATCGTGATGAGGTGTTGCTGCAAAGTGTGGAATTATTCAACGATTATCTTGTGTTAAACGAAAGGATCAACGGTCTTTTAAACTTAAGAATAATACCATGGGATGATTCGCCTGAGCATTATATTGATTTCGGGGAGGAAACATATACCGCCAGGATTTCTGTAAATCCTGAGTTTGATACGAAAATCCTCAGGTATGGGTATTCATCTCTTACAACTCCATATTCTACTTTTGACTATGACATGGAAACCCGGGAAAGAACGCTATTGAAAGAGGAAGAAGTATTGGGCGATTTTGATAAAAATAATTACGAGGCCAAACGTTTATGGGCAACTGCTGATGATGGAACAAAAGTGCCAATTTCACTGGTTTACAGAAAACAGGTAAGTCTGGATGGAACCAATCCTCTTCTATTATCTGCATACGGTTCTTATGGTTATTCACGTGATCCGCGTTTTAGTTCCGACCGGCTTAGCTTACTTGACCGGGGTTTTATTTTTGCCATTGCCCACATTCGCGGAGGCAGTGAAATGGGAAGATGGTGGTATGAAGACGGTAAACTGTTAAAAAAGAAAAACACCTTTACCGATTTTAATGATTGCGCAGAGTATTTGATAAAGACAGGGTACACGAGTCCCGATAAATTATTCGCAATAGGAGGCAGTGCCGGTGGGTTACTTATGGGTGCTATAGTTAATATGCAACCTGAATTGTATAAAGGAGTGATTGCTGCAGTGCCATGGGTTGACGTGGTAACAACTATGCTGGATGAATCTATTCCTCTGACAACAGGAGAATTTGATGAGTGGGGAAATCCAAAAGAAAAAGAGTATTATGATTATATGTTATCCTATTCACCTTATGATAATGTAACTGCACAAAAGTACCCTAATATGCTTGTTACAACCGGGTTATGGGACTCGCAGGTGCAATACTGGGAACCCGCTAAATGGGTTGCCAAACTCAGGGATAAAAAAACAGATGATAACCTGCTTCTGTTGCATATCAACATGGAGGCTGGACATGGAGGAGCCTCCGGGAGGTTTAAAAGATATAAGATAACAGCCCTTGAATATGCCTTTATGCTAGATTTAGTAAAGTAAAAATTAGAAATTAAAAATTACAAATTAGAAATTAAAAAGTAACCTCAAACCTGAAACCTGAAACTTCAAACTTCCTAAACCGTATATGGTTTCCGGTATTCTTTAGTCCTAAGTTTATTTGCTTCAGGGTCGTTTTTGAATTCTTCCTTCTCGGGATCCCAATCGAGCGGTCTTCCCAGCTGGTAGGCAATATTCGCAATATTACCAACTGTGGCAGTGCGGTGTCCAATCTCCACATCACATATAGGTTTGGTCCTGTTCCGTATTGCCTGTGTCCAGTCTGAATAATGATTACTGCTTCTGTACAGTTTAGTGTCATTATCTTCAAGGCGCTTATACACAATATTTTCAGGCTTGGACTCCAGGAAACTGCGGCTTATATCAAGTGTTCCTTCACTGCCGATAAACCGTACAGCCCATCCACGCTTAAAATCTTCATGAAACATTTCTACCCCGTTTTGATAGATAAACTTAAGACCTCTTTTTGTTTTCCTGTTTTCAGGAGGTATCATTTTAACCGGTCCGCTGTTATCCATTCCCAGTCCCCACTGTGCAATATCGAACATATGAGCACCCCAGTCAGTTAGAATCCCTCCTCCATATTCGCCATATTTTCGCCACATGGGAAAATGAGTTTGTTCTACCGGAGGAGAAAGTATTTCATTATATGGGCGTTTTGGAGCAGGCCCGAGCCAGCGATCCCAGTTAAGATAACCGGGCGTTGGTTCACCAGGCAGATCACATGCAATTGCCGGATCTCCAACATTCACAAGTATCTTTTTTATGTCTCCAAGATAATTATTTCTGACAAGTTCACAGGCATGACGGAATGTCCACCATGATCGTTGCATACTTCCGGTTTGGAAAACACGGTTATATTTACGGGTGGCTTCCACCATCGCTCTGCCTTCTTTAATTGTATGAGCCATGGGTTTTTCACAATATACATCCTTGCCGGCTTTCATGGCAGCAATAGATATAATCGCGTGCCAGTGATCGGGGGTGGCTACAACTACAGCATCGATATCGGGTTGTGCAATCAGTTCTTCATATTTCTCAAAAGTTTTACATCCATTGTATTTATCGATCCCTGTGTTAGCTGCATAAAATAAATCTGCCTTTTTCCTGAACTGGTCGAGTTTCTGACTGTCAACATCGCAACAAGCAGTGACCTGAACATCGGACAACTCAGCAAATCGCTCAAACAACCCTTTTGCCTGAATACCGGTACCAATGAAACCAAGGTTGATCTTATTAGCTGGTGACACATATTTAGTACCTCCCATGACTTTTCGGGGGATGATCGTAAAAGCACCGGCAGCAATTGTTGAACTAAACAGAAAACTTCTGCGCGTGATCGGGTTAGATTGTTTTTTGTTTTTCATAATTAGGATTTTCAAAAATTATTATTCAAGAGATTAGTGTACTGTTCTTAAAATGCGGATTAATATACAAAGAATTCATAAAAAAGTTATAGAACAATGAAAAAATCTATAAACAAATTTATTCATTACTGAAAAAATCATTTAGGGGTTAGTAAATATCAACTAACTTTGTCGTAAATAAAAGGAGGGAAATTATGTCGGAATTTATTAAAAAAGATGAAAAACGAGTGGAAGATTTACTCGCATTTTCTCTCGGAATGATGACCGGAGAAGATGGAAGGATGCTTATTGAAAAATATAAGGAAGCGATAGAGCATGTAACACCACATGACATGTTAAAGCTCGAAGACAAACAAATGCAAATGGGTATTAAGACCGGAGCGATTAAGAAAGATGTTGATAAAGTAATAAATATTTTTTTCAAAAGACTTAAAGAATATAGTTGGAAAAAACCTAATGAAGGCACTTTCCTTTATTACCTGATGCTGGAGAACAAAGCTTATGAGTTCAAATTGAACAGCGTTAAGAAAATAGTAAAGAGCTATAAAGGTCGTGAAGTGTCAGAATTTTTACAATTAAAGAAAAACTTACTTGGTCAATACAAAGAATTCGAAGAATTTGAAGCTCATTATATTAAAAAGGAGAATATTCTGTTTCCTTTCCTTGAAAAAAAATGGAGTAGTTACCGGCCATTAAATGTTATGTGGTCTTTACATGATGATATTCGCAAAAAACTAAAACAAATAATTAATATTCTTAAGTCTGATTCTTCGTCATGGGCTGAACTTAATAAGGAAATGGGGGCATACTATTTTCTTGTATTTGGAATGATACAAAAAGAAAATTTTATCGTTTATCCTGTTGCTTCTGAAACAGTCTCGGATAATGAATGGGAAGAGATGCATAAACAAAGCTTCGAATATCCTTTCCCCTTTATTGAAAAACCTGTGGAACCAAAGAAAAAGAACGAACCTATATCAGAAATACAAGAAGGAATTTCCCAAATTGATGGGGATTTAAAGTTAAAATCAGAAACAGGTGAACTCAGCTTTGAACAAATTTTATTATTGTTAAATAATTTACCTGTTGACATTACTTTTATTGATGAAAATGATAGAGTAAAATTTTTTTCAAGACCGGAAGAGCGTTTTTTTCCCCGGTCACCTGCAATAATTGGAAGAACTGTTCAAAATTGTCATCCACCTGAAAGTGTACATGTTGTAGAGAAAATTATAGCTGCATTTAAAAATAGCGAAAAAGACAATGCAAAATTCTGGTTGCAGTTAAAAGGCAAGTTTATTCTAATTCAATATTTCGCACTTAGAAATGACAAGAATGAATATAAAGGTATTCTTGAAGTAAGTCAGGATGTTACAGGCATTAGGGCACTTAAAGGAGAACAGAGGTTATTGGATTGGGATTAGAGATAAAGATTATGTAAAAAATCTTTTTTTCTTTTTCAACTTCCAAATTTGATTTTATTGAACACTCCTATTTTTATTGATATTTTCCGGGAAATTTTATCCTTTAAAAATATACCGCAACAAAGTTCCAATCTTAGGTCTTTTTCCTTGCATAATTATTGCGGATCTGAATATTCTTGCACCGGCCCATACACTGAGCACTGTGAATACTATTACTCCAAAAAGTCCGAGGTAAGGTTGCCAGGCAGGAATAGTTACTGATGTTGCCAGTCTTAATACCATTAACATTGGTGTCCACAAAGGGAACAATGACATACCTGTTGCAAAATTGCTTAAAGGATTAAGTATGATGGGCATCATTACGATAAGGGGAATAATGATAGGCAGCATGGCCGGGAACTGAATAGCCTGTACATCTTTTGAGTCGTTA
This sequence comes from Bacteroidales bacterium, assembly GCA_021163295.1. GTDB lineage: Bacteria > Bacteroidota > Bacteroidia > Bacteroidales > VadinHA17 > JADFUQ01. The sequence continues at coordinate 2,302 of JAGGXD010000221.1, read as the reverse complement.
CACGCTGAGCCCAGTGCTGCCATTATTGATCCTACCATAATGATATTTAGAAACATAAAGATGAAAAACCATGGCAATACATCATAAGGGATCAGGTTGCCAAAATCCATGCCTCTCAGTGTAAATATGGAGCCTGCAACATAAATAACTGAGATTGTAAGTGAAACCCCTACACTACCTATAATTTTACCAACCATAAACTGTGCAGGAGTAACCGAGCCTAGTAATACTTCGGCAATTCGTTCGCTTTTTTCTTCCATTACCGCTGATAATAGCGGGATTGCTGACATCATGAGCATCATAAACATAAGAAGCATTAATATATACGGAACCATTATGGTTTCCAGTTCATTAGTCTTTGTGGCATCTTTTACCTGGCCGGTCTTACTGTCAATACTGAGAAGCCCCATCCCTTCGACACCAACCCAATAAAACAGATCCTGAACCTGTTCTTTTTCAAGTTCTAATTCCAATATTCTTGCTTCCCTGATTTTACCATTAATGATATTATTTAGCCAACTTCTTACATTATCGATAGCGGAATTTTCGGCGTAATAATATATCCGGGAATTTTCTTCTCCGTATGTTGGGTGAACTACATCAGAACCTATTTGTAGAAAAGCATGAATGTCTTTTGCCCTGACCCTCTGGCTTAATTCCAGCTTTTGTTGATGCGGGCTAATCGTGTCAGCCTTAATGATCTCAAAAGAATAGGCGGAAGCAATTTTTTCACCTTCTTCATTTTTAATATTGTTTTGATTATGGTTTTTTGCGGCTGTTACCAGTTGTTCGGCAAAGATTCCTGTATGATCAATAATGGCAATTCTTTTGTCAGAAATATCAATTTTGTCCTTCATCAAAGTAAAAACTGCAAACCCACCTCCCATAAATATTGGTAGCAGGATCAAACTAATCAGAAATCCTTTTGTACGAACAGCAGCTGCATATTCGCGTTTGGCAATAATAAATGCTTTATTCATTGTTCTCGTTTTTTTCAGGTCTTGCAATTCTAATAAAAATATCATTTAAAGAAGGGGAGGTAATCTCGAACTTTGTTACTTTTGTTTTTGAAATTATTGCAGATAAAATTTCCTGCGGGTCGCTATCAGGGAACATTCGAATTTCCTGAACTTGCCCGAAATCATTGATTTTATCTATATTGGGTATATCATTTAAAATATGCTTGCCTCCGTTCAACTGCACTTTAATTGTATCCTTGCTAAATTGATCTTGAATGGATTGAAGAGTGCCGTCTAATACTTTTTCTCCTTTATGGATCATGAAAATATAGTCGCACATCATTTCAGCGACTGCCATATCGTGTGTGCTGAAAATAATTGTTGAACCTTCATCCTGTAGTTTTAAAATTTCCTCTTTAATGATATCGGCGTTTATCGGATCAAGACCACTAAAAGGTTCATCAAGAATTACAACACTGGGTTTGTTGATCACAGTAATAATAAATTGTACTTTTTGACTCATTCCTTTACTCAGGGCTTCTACCTTTTTATTTGCCCAGGGAGTAAGATCAAACTTTTCAAGCCAATCATCAGCTACTTTGCCGGGATTAGCAACGTTTTTTAATTCACCATAAAACTGAATGAGTTTTTTTACTTTCATTTTTTTATATAGACCTCTTTCTTCCGGCAGGTAGCCAACCTGATCAAGACGGCTTCCGGTTTGTTCTTTCCCGAATATTCTGACTTTACCATTATCGGGGTATAGAATATTCATGATCATCCGGATAGTAGTTGTTTTTCCGGATCCGTTGGGGCCTATAAAACCATATATACTTCCCTTTGGTACTGATAGTGTCAGGTTGTTTACGGCTAAATGACTTCCAAATGTTTTACTAATATTTTCCAGGTTAATAATGTTCATATTTCATGTATATGTATTTGAATTTGTATAATATAGTTTTGTTACAATAATTGTACAAAATTCTATAAGCGGCTAGTTGACAGCGGATTAAAAAAATTTCTGTATATAATACCAACTAATAAACGTATCATTCCGGACATAATATGTACGGAATCGGACATAATATTCAAAATCCTGAACAACCCGAAGAGGATACCGGTATGTGATAAAGATACAATTTAATTGTATTTATACTCGGTTTTGTTAAAACATCCATCTTTATTCAGGAGGAGCTTGTTGAAGAATGCACTTAACCACAGATTTTCATGTATAATATGACCCCCTAAAATCAGGAAGATGAAGCCCCGATAAATTTCATTGTTCTGTGGCCGAAGATATCATACTTAAACTCTTTGTAATTATTCATAGTTTCAATGATAAG
>JAGGXD010000231.1 GCA_021163295.1 Bacteroidales bacterium | reverse complement strand
CCATCCTGATCAACATCAAATATTGCGAAGTCTGATTCAGAGAATTCTTTCAGATTGGTTAATCCTTCAATTTCTGTTTCTTTAAACCTGTTCCCATCGCGTAGAAAAACTTTAGTAGGCAATATGTTTGTCGCACCTATAATAATATCATCAAGACCATCATTATTAATGTCTCCTTTTTGCATACGTGGTCCAATTTGTGAAAACTTATGAGGAATTATATTTTGAGAATAGTAGAAATCTATAAAATCATCTTGCAGATGAGTATATTCTATTACGCTATCCATTCTTGAAAAGAGTAATTTAGCCTCTTTTGTATTTTGTGAATTCTTATTGGATGGAATTGAGTTTTTTTCGTCAATTTCAACAAGTTGATTAACTCGGATATTCTTAATACACGAAACATGATCACTGGCCGGCCAGGTAACTTTTATTGAATCAACTAACATATGATCAGCAAGACCAAAATGAATAATGGGATCAACAGATGAGATATATCCTCTTGAAAGAAAATACTCTTGAAATTGATAATTGGCATCACTCCACAATTCTACTTTAGCGCCAAACGCAAAAGTGTTATTTTTTTCCCCGGTAAGTTTTATCCTGATGAAATTGGTTTTTTCTTTATCTTTTTCAATAGTATTATTTCTGAAAATAAAAGCTTCATCATTTATATTATTAACAACATAATCGAGATCTCCATCATTATCAAGGTCGGCAAAAGCAGCTCCATTCGAGTAAGAAGGGGTTTCGATAAACCACTCCCTGGATTTATTAACAAACCTTAAATCTCCAACATTTTCATAAGCGTGATTAAAGGCTTTAGTTGCAGGTGCTTTACTGATTACGTGCCGTGCATCGGCGACAGAACCAAATACCTCCACTTTATAATTTGTCCAATCCTTATCTGTCATATCAATTGGATAACCATTTGCGACCAGCAGATCTTTGTCTCCATCATTATCGTAATCAGCGAATAAAGGAGACCAGCACCATTCGGTTTGGTAAATACCCATCATTTGCCCCACTTCGCTGTAGGGTATCATCTCCTTATTTATAAAACCATTGTGCAAATGCAGCATATTTCTCAGGTACTGGTGCTCATATCCATATTTGGCATCATTTATATAATAAATATAACCAAACCCATTTATAGTTTGCCTTTTCTTATAATAGTACTCGGGCAGCATATCAAGTGTGAGCATATCCGGATTTCCATCATTATTGATATCAGCCATATCATTGCCCATTGAAGATTTAGTCTGATAGGACATGTATGTATCAATCTCATTTTTAAAAGTGCCGTCACCTTGATTTATATATAACAAATCGTTGGATACATAGTCATTAGATATATAAATATCAGGGTATCCGTCTTTATTCACATCACCCAGTGCCAATCCAAGCCCAAAACCTTCATAAATTATTCCAGATTCAATTGTTACATTACTAAAAGTTCCGTCACCGTTGTTTCTATAAAGGTCATCATTACTTTCAGCGGTTCCATCATTGACTTTTTCTCTGTAACTGGCAGATAACCTGTCGTTAACGAAATTATTCATTAAATAGAGGTCTAAATCACCATCTCTGTCATAATCAAAAAATGCGGAATGAACAGAATAACTGTCATCTGCAATACCATAGGTTTCTGCCATATCTTTGAAAAGCAGATTGCCATCATCCTGTAAACCCTGGTTAATCCAGAACCTGTTTTTCCTTTTTTCATCAGGTTTGTCATAGGCAGTACATGTGAAATACAGATCCTTCCATCCGTCGTTGTTTATATCTACGAATGTAACACCGCTGTACCATTGTCCATTATCCAGATCTTCAAAGCTTGAAGAGATATCAGTGAATTTAAAATCACCCTCATTAAGGTAAACCCTGGGTGCCACCTGATTTCCCATAAATATAATATCCTGTCTGCCATCATTATTAAGATCCACTATTCCTACACCGGCTCCATTATAGATGTATTCAAAATTCATCACATGAAGACTATCTGTCTCGATGACTCTATTTGCAAATTTTACTCCTGTATGATCTGAATCGAGTAATTCAAACCGGGGTTTTTCTGAGCAGGATATAAACCCAATAACTGTAAGGATTAAAAGAAAACAGTTCTTCATTATTTCAAAAACATATTAAAAACAGAAGTATGCAAAGAAACGAAAAAAAAGATTCATTTGGAAGACATGGAAAGATGGAAAGGTGGATAACCAGCACCCGGCTAGTATTGCAAAAGAAAATGGGCTCCTTAAAAAGAAGCCCATTTAAAAAGTTATTTAATAAAAATAATAATCTGTTCTGATCAGTGTCCTGCAGTTTGAACTAAATTACCATTACTTACGTCAATTTGACGTTGAGGAATCGGGAAGTTCGAATCTTCAGCACCAATTGATGCGCTTCCATAAAGATTACTACCCCATTGCATTGTCTTTTCATAGGCAAGGATTCTGGTAAGTTCTGACTGAACATCACCCCATCTCTGCAGATCATAGTACCTGTGACCTTCCTGTCCAAGCTCAAGCTTCCTTTCGAATTTAATAGCTTTCATAGCAGACGCCTGATCAGCAAATGCAGATGGAGGATATGTACTTATTACATAATTAGCAGCATTTGTAACCCCGTCAGCTTCTTTTACCCAGCTATCCGTATTCATAGCCCTGGTACGAATTGCATTTACTTCACCCAGACCAAGATCTCCGGAGTTAGTCATTGCTTCACATTCTGCTTTAAGCAATATTGCATCTGAATACCGGATCAATCGGTAACCATTGGCAGTGTAACCTGAAGTCCAGTTACCAACCTCAGTATATGTTCCTTCCTGAGATTTTTTGTACACCTGTTTTTTAGGACTGTAAGGTCCGCCATAGCTTTGATCACGAATCCAGTCTGATCCGGTCATATCACCCCAATCCCAATAAGGAATTCCTCTTCTTCCTACTGACCAGTCGAGCCGGGGATCAAGATTACCTGCATATTCTGTGAAAGCATCCGTAGGAACTAACCCATAGTCATTATCCACCGTTACATCATTATAAGTGTCAAGTAAAGGTAATCCACTGGCAGAAGTACGGAATGAGTTAACAAAATCCTGGGTGGGCGAAAAGAAGCCACAGCATCCTCCCGGTGATGCACCACCTTTGTAGGGGAAGTTCAAAACTTCTGCAGAACCACCATTATTTCCACCGGAATTATCATTTACAGAATACTGTACAGTATAAATTGACTCGGTACTATTTCGAAATTCGGCATCAAAAATATCACCATACCGGGGTGCCAAACTGCATGCCTGACCAGCAGGATTGGTTCCATTGGCTTCAACATCAGTTAGCAAGATTAATGCAGCAGCATAATCACCATACATCTGCATTTGTGCTTTAGCTAACAGTACTTGAGATACAGTTTTGTTAAAACGTCCAACCTGAACCATATTATTTGGAAGCGATGTTCCTTCTGTCAGATCTGCAATAATACTTGCTCTGATATCTTCAGTATTAACCAGGGTTGACTGGTCTGTGGTTTCATCCACATAAGGAACACCGGTATTTGAACTTTTGTCTGCCCACATTCTCCACGCTTCAAGGTGATAATAACCGCGAAGAGCTCTTGCCTGCCTGATGAAAGATGTTGCTTCATCGCTTGTAATGGCTCCGTTTTCTAAAGCTGCGTTAGCTGTTACTATGGTAGAATTACAACGTGAAATTCCTTCATAAACAGCTCTCCATTTGATATTCAGGTATGGATTTGTAGATGTTTCAGAATAAGTCTGGAGGGGATTGATGTCCGGCTGGTCACCGGCGTCAGTACCTTTGTTAGCTACCATACCCCTGATACTACCGAATACCCATCCGGAAGTGGCTGCTTGCCACCCGAAACCATCACAAACCCCATCAACCATCGAGTAAGCACCTATTAGTAGTCCATCAACTCCCTCACTGGTTGCCAGTACAGATTCATCTAATGAACCGTTTGGAGTAATCTCCAAAAAGCTTTCCTTACAGGCATCCAATAAAAGACTACCTGCAATGATCGCTATAACTGATAAAATTTTTATTTTTTTCATATCTCTATTGATTTTTTTTATTTCTTTTAAAATTAAAATCCAAGACTTACACCAAAAAGGAATTGTTTGGTAGCAGGAAGGTTACCTTCATCAACACCAAAATAGCCGTCATTGAAACTAGCTAATTCAGGATCTAAACCACTATACTTTGTTATAGTGAATAAATTAATACCCTGGACGTAAATTCTCGCGTTGGAGAATACATTCCCCAGAAAAGATTTAGGGAAAGTATAACCGAGTGTAAGGTTTTTAAGCCTGGTAAATGATGCATCCTCAATATAATAACTGTTTGATACCGTATTTGTTGAGAAGGTCGACGTTTGTGACGCTTTTGGTATGGATGCTCCTGTGTTTGATGGAGTCCAACTGTTGTTCAACAGATCTGTACTTTTCACTCCCTGGAATGAAGGCCAGAAATCAGTCCACCATTTGTTATAGTTAAAGATATCATTCCCCTGAGATCCATAGAAAAATACAGTCAGGTCAAAATTCTTATATCCAAGAGCGAGGTTCAAACCATAGGTAAAATCAGGATTCGGATTTCCGATAGATAACCTGTCATCAGGGTCGATTGTACCACTTCCATCTATATCTTCATAACGAAAAACCCCGGGTTCTGCTCCATCCTGAGTAGCCGCGGCATCCACTTCTCCCTGATCCTGAAACAATCCGGTAACATTATATCCAAAAAATTCACCCAATGCCTGACCTTCAATATTTCTATTGAATGATCCTATCCTGGATCCTCCTGAATCAAAGTATGGAACTCCCTCTGCGATTTTAATTATCTCGTTATTAACAGTTGTAAATGTTGCATTAGCTTCAAAACTGAAATCGGACCAGATCTGACGATAGATAAACTGAAGGTCAATACCTGTATTTTTCATTTCACCAATGTTTATATAAGGTCTGTCAGCAGCTCCTGCAGTTCCCGGTAATTCCGGATTAAAGAGAAGGTCTTGATTTTGCTTCGAATACCAGTCAAATACGACCTCAAATTTGCGATCGAGCAAAACTGCATCGAAACCAATATTAGTATTCACAGCTGTCTCCCATTTAGCATCAGGGTTACCAATCCTGGTAGGACGGAAACCCTGTAGTGAAGAATTAAAGGTTCCATTCAGGTCGTAGTAAGATTGGTTTGGGGCACCCCCATATAAATAAAACTGGTTAGCAGTTGATACAGCTAATTGATTACCCATTGTACCGTATCCACCCCTGATCTTTAAATCGGAAATAAAACTTGCTCCGGCAAGGAATGATTCTTCACTGATTCTCCATCCACCTGAAACAGATGGGAATATACCATATCGTGTATCTTCTCCAAATACCGAAGCGCCATCTCTCCGAATCGTTCCGCTGACATAATATTTGTTAAGAAAATTATAATCTGCTCTTAAAAACTGTGAAACTAATGATCTGGGAGTCCAATATGAAGACCATCCAGACTGAAGGGTTGCTCCATTACTCACAGTTCTATATGTAAGTGTATTAGAGAAGTATCCGGCTCTTTGAGCGCCCACCTCACGACCTATACCGGTCTTTACTGCTTCATAACCCGCAACAGCTAATATGTTATGATCGCCAAACTGGTTATTATAAGTCAATGTATTAGTCCATGTCCAATTCGAACCGTATCCGGAATTTTCTCCATAAGTTGAAGTAGTTGCGTTTTCAGCATTCCAGTATTGTTTTTCAGTCCAGTTAGTGGAGTGCCAGCTATTTAATGACCCGCCAAATGATGTTTTGAAATTCAAACCTTCAATAATTTTAACATCAACAAATACATTACCCAAGAACCTGATGTCCTGCCAGCGATCATCCTGATCGTTGATATTGTCAGCCACCCAATTTTCTCCATTACCTAATCTTGGGGCAACACCTGTACCTGCCCAATCGCCATTCTCAAAAGTATGAGCCGTTGCCTGACCCTCAAATGTACCTGAATTCCATTTTACGGGAAGAATAGGCTGTGCACGATAAACAGCCATCATTATAGCGCCATTCTCACTGCTGTTTGCTGTTGTGCCATTATCAGAGCGATGAGTTATATTCAGATTCTCTCCAACAGTAACCCTGTCCTTGATTTTGAATTCAGAATTAAAACGAGCACTAAATCTCTTATACCAATTGGTTAAAACTGTACCCTCCTGGTCAAAATATCCAAAACTGGCATAATACTTGGAGGTCTCATTTCCACCGGACAACGAAAGGTCATGATTCATGATTGAGGCGTTTCTTGTTACCTCATCAAACCAATTTGTATTAGCTGCCCATGGAGGTAATGTTGGCGAACCGGATGAAGGACCATAAACAGGGTGAGTTTCTGAAGTTCCATCATTGGCATAAACCAACCATTGGAGATCAGCCATACCCTGAGTGTCAAGCAAATTATCAGGTCCTGCCCCGGGATTCTGGGTGCCTGCATACATGTTGTAGTTAACAGTCATTCCGGATTTACCTTTTTTGGTTGTAATTACAATAACTCCGTTAGAAGCTCTTGAACCGTAGATAGAAGCTGCACCGGCGTCCTTAAGTACTGTCAATGACTCAACATCCTCGGGATTGAGAGTATTGATGTCTGTAGTAGGCACACCGTCAACAACATATAAAGGACTGTTGTTCTGGAAGGACCCAAAACCCCTTATCCTTACTTTTGCTGCCTGACCAGGTCTTGAATCCTGTGTAACAGTTACACCGGCAACACGGCCTTGCATCTGCTGAGTAACATTACCCTGCGGCATTGCGGATAACTCCTCAGCTTTAATAGTAGAAACGGATCCTGTAATATCTTTCTTATGCTGAGTTGCATAAGCCGTAACTACAATTTCGTCTAACGAAGTTACATCAGCTACCATCGCCAGGTTGATTGTAGATTGATTACCGACAACCACAGTTTGAGTAGTGAAACCAATAGAAGAGAATACCAGAACTGCGTCCGGGCCGGGAACTACAATAGTGTAGTTACCACTAACATCGGTCACGGTTCCTGTTACGGTTCCCTGGATCACAATGTTAACACCGGGTAGTCCTCCCTCTTCTGAAGTTACTTTACCTGTAACCGTTCTTTCCTGGGCGTAAGCGAAACTAATCGCCAAGCCAAAAAGGAGAAGAAACAACATGCCTCCCCTCCGGGAAATAGAATTTCTCATAATAAAATTAATTTAGGGTTAAACATTAATGTTAAAAAATGTTAAAATAACGATTAACATCAAAGATAATACAAGAAAGCTTAATAATACAAGCAAATAGCAAAAAAAATGATTTTTATTTTTTATTTTTTTTGAGTTTTTACTTTTTAGAAGTTTAATTATTAACTTTTTTTAACTTTCTATATGAGTTTTTTTGGTCATATTTGCATAAGACAATTTTTAATTGAAATGATAAATCACGAAAATGTAAACCGTATCGTGGATCTGACAGATCCGGAAAAAAACATTATTTATAACATGTCGCAGGATGAAGCAGTTGAGCTTGTAAGATCGGGCGATTCTAAGGCTGTTCGTAAAATTGATGGTCAATTTGCTTTATTTGCTGTTGAAGGGAAAACAATAAGAATGGCAAGATCAATTGGTCGTCCTTTGCGTTTTTTTATAGCTAAATTGAAAGCCGGACCGTGCCTGGTGCTTGCTGAGCGTATTGACACCATATATAATTACCTTAAACAGGAAGGTCTGGATGATCAATTTCACCCATCTTATACACGTATGGCTCCTGCGTTTCATATTACTACTATCGAGTTGTTAGGCTGTCCTGATCCAAGGCCGGTATTTAATCGCTATTTTACGCCGGAGCGTAATAAGTTGAAAGATCATAGTATTGAAGAAATAGGGGCATTATATATAGGTAAGGTCTATGAAGAGGTTAAAAAATGGCTAACTCAAAAGGCAAACCAGGGACCAATAGGTGTTACATTTTCCGCAGGTATCGATAGCGGTTCTGTTTTTTTACTTACTTATCATGCGCTTCGGGAGCTTGGAGAGAGCCCTTCCCGCTTAAAAGCTTTTACCCTAACTGTTGAAGGCGCCGGAGATGATCTTAAGCAAGCACGTGAATTCCTGGAAACAGTAAACCTGGGACTTTTTCTTGAACCCGTTGAAGTAAATGCATCCGATTTAGACTGGAAAAAAGCGATTAAGGTTGTTGAAGATTACAAACCCCTTGATATACAAGATGCCACTGTTGGGCTTGCTCTCCTGGAAAGTGTCAGAAAAAGATATCCCGAATGGAAATATCTTATTGATGGAGAAGGTGGGGATGAAAACATGAAAGATTATCCTATTGAGGAGAATCCTGAATTAACGATTCACAGTATTTTAAATAACAGAATGTTGTATCATGAAGGCTGGGGTGTTGGTAAATGGAAACATTCTCTTACCTATTCGGGAGGTTTAAGCAGGGGATATATGAGATTATTTGCACCATCGGATGTTATGGGTTTTGAATCGTTCAGTCCTTATACATTGGATAATGTAATTGAAATTGCCGAAGGTATACCCTTTATTGACCTGACGAACTGGGATCATGAAAAGCTATATGACCTGAAAGGTAAAATTGTCTCAGCCGGAGTGAAAGCTGTAACAGGAATAAATATGCCTGTATATGAAAAACGGCGTTTTCAGCATGGTGTAACCTCCATGGATACATTTAATAAACATTTCCCTGAAAAGGAAATCGACTACAGGCGGGAATTCCTGGCTATTTATGAGTAATTTCCCTGATTTCGAAATAGACGATAAATGGATTTTGTCCCAGCGTGGGGGGAAAAATCCAGTTGGCCCTTTTATACCTTACAACTACTTTATAGAAAAAGAGTGTACTGTTTCGGGTACTGTCGGGGATTTCTCAACAATCTTATTAACAAATAGTGAGTGTCCTTTCAGGTGTCTGATGTGTGATCTGTGGAAGAATACAACAGATAAACCGGTACCGGAAGGCGCTATTCCGGAACAAATTAAATATGCTTTATCTAAATTGCCTTTAACAGAGCACTTGAAACTATATAATAGTGGTAGTTTTTTTGATACCAGGGCTATAACTAAAAATGACTATAAAAAAATTGCCTCGTTGGTTAAGAATTTTGAGACTATTATTGTTGAAAGCCATCCTGCTTTTATAAATAAAAACACCCTTTTGTTTCGCGACCTTATTAAACCAAAGTTACAAGTGGCAATAGGCCTGGAAACAGTACATCCTGAAGTTCTTCAAAAACTAAATAAGAAGATGAATTTAGCTGATTTTAAGCATTCGGTCAGATTTCTGAGTTCCAACGGAATTTCCTCCCGTGCATTTATTTTACTTCGTCCCCCGTTTCTTTCTGAATCTGAGGGAGTATCCTGGGCAAAAAAATCAATTCACTATGCTTTCAGAGCCGGGGTTACATCCTGCACAGTTATACCGGTAAGATCGGGGAATGGCGCCTTGGATGCTTTAGCTGCCGGCAATTATTTCGAGCAACCGGATATCAGATCATTGGAAGAGGTAATTGAATATGGCATTGAGCTGAATGAAGGGCTTGTATTTTCAGACCTTTGGGATATTGATAGTTTTTCATCATGTAATAAATGCTTAGAGAAGAGAAAAAAGCAGTTGCTTAAGATGAATTTAAATCAGATAATATATCCTGAGATTGGTTGTTCATGTGAGGGAATCGCCATATCATAAAAAATGTTAAAAAATTGCAAAAAAGTCAGGTGTTTATTAGTTTTGGAGACTAATTTATAACGATTCTTAATAACTGTTTTATAATCTAAATAAACCTTTGCAAAGAAGTCAGGTGTTTATTAATTTTGTGGCTCTGATTTTTAATAATATTCGGAACATTAATTTATAAATATGGCAAAAAAAATAAAGACTGTTTCAGTAAAAGCCGGAGCGGGTTTTATATTGATGATTCTTGTACTCGGGATTCTTTTTAATGCCTGCAATTCAAAAGAAAAATCATCATCATCAACACAAGAACTTACTCTTCCATCTGCAAATGATGATTTTTATGAGGATATTATTAAATATTCAGGTATTGATTTTTTCCGCACGGTTGGTGACGAGCATTTAAGCAACATTGTTGAATCTGATGGTGGTGGTGCTGCTTTTCTCGATTACGATCAGGATGGGTATCTTGATCTGTATTTGAGTAATGGTAATTATATTGATAGTTTAAGTATGAATAAGGATAAACCGCCGGATAGAAAATCGGAAAACGGGTTATTCCGGAATCTGCACAACGGTACTTTTGAAGATGTTACCAGGGAAGCAAAAGTCGGTGACCGGGGATATGGTATGGGAGTGTTGGCAGGAGACTTTGATAATGACGGTTACCCGGATATATATATCAGTAATTACGGACCGAATGTCCTTTATCATAACAATGGTAACGGAACGTTTTCTGATGTAACAAAAAATGCCGGGGTAGGCGGAAATGAATGTAGTGTAGGTGCTACATGGGTGGACTATGACAACGATGGCTATCTGGATTTATATGTTGGGAACTATATCAAGTTTGATCCACAGTATAATTATTACTATGCTCCGGATAATTTTCCCGGTCCTATGGCTTATGACGGACAGCCTGATGTGTTATATCACAACCGGGGCGACGGAACTTTTGAGGATGTAACCCGGGAAATGGGGGTTTATAATAAAAATGGAAGGGCAATGGGAGTTGGAGCCGCAGACTACAATAATGATGGGTTTGTGGATATTTACGTTTCAAATGATCACATGGAAAATTACCTCTATCACAATAACAGAGGCGAAAAATTTGAAGATCGCGGCATTCAGTCAGGGGTTGCATTTAATCAGATAGGCGAAGCAACTATAAGTATGTCTGTTGATTTTGCCGATTATAATAACGATGGCTTGATTGATCTTTTCGTTTCGGATAATGTTTATTGTTCTCTGCATAGAAATGAAGGGAACGGTGTTTTTAGCGAAAGGTCATACAAGGCCGGGATTGCTGTAGCATGCGGACAGTTCGTGGGATGGGCATCATCATTTTTGGATTATGATAACGACGGGGATCAGGATCTGTTTAAAGTGAATGGTGAATTAAAGCATTTATACGGACAGGAAGACCAGTTGTTTGAAAATGACGGACAAGGAAAATTTACTGATGTTTCAACTGAAAGGGGGGCTTATTTCCAGGATGAAAGGGTAGGCAGAGGCGCTTGTTTTGGTGATTACGACAATGATGGAGATATCGATGCCTATATTGTAAACCAGGAAGATTATGGAGTGTTACTGCGTAACAATAAAGGGAACCAAAAGAACTGGATATTATTGCATCTAATTGGAGAAACAAGCAACCGGGACGGTGTGGGAGCAAGAATTACTATTAGCTCGGGAGAAACAAAACAATATGCACAAAAGAAAAGCTCAAGCGGGTATGTATCTACAAATGATCCCAGGATCCATTTTGGACTGGGGAATAATGAAGTTGTTGATTCTATTGAAGTTATCTGGCCTTCAGGAAAAATTCAGAAATTAGAAAATATTAAGGCAGGTCAGGTTGTGACTATTAAAGAATCTGAAGTAAAAACCCCATGAATATTAAAAAGTCAATTATATTAGTTTTTTTCTTCATTGCTGTTATTATAACCGGTATATACCTGGCTTCATGCACAGATCAATTATCAAAAGGGATGATAATTTTTGCCAGGGTACCGGTGGATAATTTTAATCTTAATGATGAAAACATATGCCATAACTTTCCCGGGTCAAGCTTAATGATTATTAATCCTGCAGAATCAGCCGGGTCTGAAATCAATTTAACACCGGATTTTTATTCAGCATGTTTTCCTCAAATATCATACGATGCAAAACATTTGCTTTTTACCGGGCAGAAGAATAAAAATGATCTATGGCAGGTGTGGGAAATGGATTTGAAAAAGAAGAAAAGCAGAAAAGTAACGGATTTTAAAGAATCTTGTTTTACTCCGGCATATCTTCCGGGAGAACAACTGGTTTTTAGCAGGGAAATGCCTGATACGGGTACAGGACCGTCAAGAGCATTATTTACCATGAATCTTGATGGTTCAAATCTACAGCAAATCACTTTCCATCCTCATATTAATTATGTTCAGACTATCCTCCGGGATGGACGGATATTGATGCTCAGTAAACAAATATTTCCAAAAATAGGGGAAATAAAAACCCTGGCAATTCGTCCCAACGGAACAAAAGCAGAGATATTTTATAAAGCAATTAAAGGTGGTATTACCGGTGTCCGGGTGCGCGAAACGGAAACAGGGATGATTTATTTTACTGAACAGGATACCGGACAGTTGAAAAAAAGAGATATCGTTTCAATTCATCAGAACCGTCCACTGCACACCAGAGTTAGTTATACTGAAGATATTGCCGGGAGTTTTTATTCGGTACTGCCGGTATCAACAAAAGAGTTGATTGTTTCATTTTGTCCTTCCGGAGATCAGACTATTGGTTTATATACTTTTAGTATTGACGAAAAATCTGTAGAGGAGTCGTTGCTGAGTAATTCAAAATATCACTTTCTTGATCCGGTTCTTGTTAAACCTTATGAAAGGCCCAGGAATCTGCCTACCAAGGAACTTATGCTCTCATATCCCACAGGTTTAATTGTGTGTCAGGATATAAATCTTACAGCCCTGACCGGGAATAAAGGAGAATCTATGCACAAAGCAACCAAAATTGAAGTATTGGGTATGGATAAAAATCTTGGCATTGTTCCTGTTGAGGAGGACGGATCGTTTTTTCTGAAAGTAACAGCGGATCTTCCTTTTCGCATCCGGACACTTGATGATAATAACAAAGTAATATTTAGTTCTTCAGACTGGATATGGGTACGTCCTTTTGAGCGGCGTGGATGTGTAGGTTGTCATGAGGATCATGAACTGGTGCCTCAAAATATTGTTCCATTAGCTGTTAATGAATGGCCTGTTCTCATACCCGTTGACACAATAGATTTACATGAAAAAAGAAAAACATTTGAATTGGGGGATATGCACGAATGAAGAAAAAGGGGTTAATATATTTAATTATAGTGCTGGCAGTAATTGTCTTAATGGGTGTACCGGCACGTAGGTGGTCAAGAGAACATGTTAATTATATAACGGCTGCTGAGGATCATCCGTTGAATTGTTTTTCTTGTCATTTATACACACAAAAGGATAATTTCCTTGCCAGATTAGTCAACACAACCTATTTATCCCCGTTTAATCTGACTGTATCACCTGATGGAGGTAAATTATATATTGTTGCACAGGAAGGAGATGTGTTATTGGTTGTTGACAGCCGGTCAGACCAGGTATTAGGCAAAATACCTGTAGGGAAACATCCTCATAGCGTTGTATTAAATAGTGCAGGGAATTCAGCTTTTGTAAGTAATCAATGGGAAGATAATATTTATGAGATAGACCTTAATTCATTAAATGTGGTTGATACGTTGAAAACCGGTAGTGGTCCCGCAGGCATGGTATTAAGTAAAAATGAGAAACTTCTTTATGTGGTAAATTCTTTTGGGAATGAAGTTTCGATTTTCGATTTGGATTCTAAAACAGAAAAAAAACGGCTGATGACAGGGAACAATCCTACCGGGGCAGCTATATCCCCTGCCGGGGACCTGGTTTATATAACGAGCAGAAGGGTTCTTCAAAGACCTGCCAGAACCCCTGTTAAAACTGAAATGACGGTTATTGATGCCAAAAGGCAAAGGGTTAAAGAACGGAAAATGTTTGAACATGCCTATATAATGGAGAATGTTGAATTCACTTCTGCCGGT
>JAGGXD010000244.1 GCA_021163295.1 Bacteroidales bacterium | reverse complement strand
TGTTGATTAGCTGAAGAACACCATCATATTCATTTTTCCATGCTTTTGGCATCCTTACTTTGTTCTTTTCCATTTTTATTTCGTAACCAATCAATCCGTCCTCTCCATCTTCTACATAATCAATTTCCGCCCCGGAATAAGTGCGCCAGAAATATGATTGCACATTTAATCGTTGGTAAAGTATTTGTTTCCGGCGTTCAGCAACAATAAAATTTTCCCAAAGGTTTCCTGAATCAATTCGCTGATCAAGGGGTTTTAAATTATCGATCAGCATATTGCGGATTCCTGTGTCGTAAAAAAAGATTTTATTCATTTTAGAAACTTCATTTCGAGGGTTGTGACTGTAAGCCAGAAACCTGTTGTCCAACCTGAAAAGCAAGCAAACGAAGCAAATTCCTGATTTTGACGGTATATTTAATTGATGTTAATTGAAGCACGTCCTTAAAAAGATACAAATATTTACGGTAATCCATAAATTATTGCTTGAATTTTTATGGGGAGATATAGAATTTTAATTATTTTTTTATAGTAACAATATCTATTTCTTGCCACTATCCCCTTGGATAGTTTGGTAAATAGAACATATTAATGGCAATATCAATTTCAGCAGTGCTGCTTTTTGCTTTTCTCCCCCAATAATACAGTTCTGTTTTGGTATAGAACGATTAATTTGAAACTCATAAACCAAAACGCAACAACGTGAATTTGGCAACCTGATTGATAGACAAGTTGGTGCGAAGTAAATGTTTCATTGGTGATAAAGATAGAGTAAAGGGGTAAACGTGGCAGGTTTTCAGTTGTATTAATGTATTACCTTAATTCCCACGGATGCAAATGTTTTATCCCTTCGTAATTTGAAAACTCAAGGTCATCAAGCGAAACCACAAATTTTTCGTGGTTGTCTTTAATTAAAAGCAGGTTGCCAAATTCCCGATCAATTACTTTTTGACTGCTTAAAAGATAACATACCTGTACATAAATAGTTTTTTCTGATTTTTGTGCTACAAAATCAATTTCAAGGTTATTTAATATCCCCACTGATACTTTATATCCCATGCGCTTCAGTTGTGTAAAGACATAATTTTCGAGGTTGTAACCAATATCAGAAGGGTAAAATCCGAACAGGAAATTTTTAAATGCCAAATCGTTCAAATAATATTTACACTCTCCTCCAAGAGTTTGTTTTCCACGTAGATTATACCTTTCTGCCCGATGAAAGATAAAAGTATCTTTCAGGTAACCAATATATGTGGAGATAGTCTCATAATTTGTTTTCTTTTGCTTATTCTTAAAATAGTTTACTATGCTGCTAATAGAAGTAAGGTTACCAATATTGACTGCCAAAAATTTGAATAAATCCTCAAGGAGCTGAAGATCTTTTATCTTATGGCGTCCGACAATATCGCGCAATATCACGGTGTTTTTCAGGCTTTCATAATAGTTTCGATTTAATTCTTCTGAGTTGAAATGAAACATTTCAGGCAATCCTCCGGTTTGCAAATAAGTAAGGAAACTTTCTTTTTTGGCCGGCAAATTCTTTATACCGGTAAATTCAAAAAAACTAAATGGGAGGATTTCAAATTCAATATAACGTCCTGAAAGTAATGTGGCAAGTTCTCCTGAAAGGAGATTTGAATTTGAACCTGTGATAAATAATTCAAATTCCTGAATGAAGTCCTGAGAATAAGAATTTACAAAAGATTCCCAGTTGGCAATATTTTGAACTTCATCAAGAAAAATGTAGATTTTACCGTTTACCTGGTAATGTTCTTTATAATAACTGAATAAATTTTCCAGGTCTGTCGCAGTTTTAATATCATCAAATACAGTAAATTCTTTATTAATGAAAAATATATTTTGCGGATCGACATTTTTATGTTCAGTAAGGAAATTTATTATTTGGCGAAGGATATAACTTTTACCCACACGGCGCTGCCCAACAAGCACTTTTACAAGTCGTGTGTCTATATATTCAGTAATTTTTTCAAGGTAGTCGTTTCTTTTATAGCCAATCTGTAAAGACTGTCCATCCCAAATATTGTATTTTCTTATTTTTTCAAAAACTTGATTCATTGTATTTTCAGTTATATTTGAATAATCTCCAATTATTAATTATTTTACAAATATACTTGAAAAAATCAATTTACCATATCGGTAATGCACAGGACATGTTAACCGTCACGAAAATTGAGAGGACAGACTCACTTCAGCTGTTTTTCCTGTTTTCTGCATATTGATTTTTGAATTTTGCAAATTCAAGAATATTTACATGATGTGATTTTGTTTTTTGAAATATGGGTGCTGCATTGCGGAAAACAGGTGATAAAAATTACAAAAAGGATATTACTAAAAAGTTTGGAAGGTTTTATTAATGAAGTTCCTCCGGGGGCATTCAGGATAAAAGAAATCCACCAATAAAATGCAACAACGTGAATTTGGCAATCTGATTGAAATACAAGAATGTTATTCGTTAATTAGAATAACCGGGATTGAATTTTTTATATAGACACTTCCCTGTTGGTGTTTGTGCAAGTCCCCCAAGACCAGTGCAACACAGGGAAGAAGGCATGGATTCCCCGACTGATTTCATTGCATCGATAACTTCATCATACGGTATCACAGGGTCATAACCGGCAATAGCCATAATGGAAGCATTCAGGGCGTTTGTTGCAGCCATAATATTTTTCCCCAGACAAGGCACTTCAACCCTGACAGCAACAGGATCACAAACCAAACCTAACTCGTTTTGCAAAGCCATAGATGCTGCAGTCATAGCCTGTTTAGCAGTGCCTCCATCCATTTCTACCAGGCCGGCAGCCGCCATTGCAGCCCCGGATCCTGTTTCCACCTGACAACCTCCTTCTTCGGCTGAGAAAGTATATTTATCAGCGATAAAGACACCAGTGATTCCGGCTGCCATAAAAGCACGGACAATACTTTCCATATCAAAATCCTGATCTCTCAGCGATCCGAACAATGCACCTCCCAGAACTCCACATGCCCCGGCAGTAGGTGTAGCAACAATAAGTCCCATAGAACTTTTTACTTCCATAATGGCACTGGTAAAGGCAATGATGGAACTGTTTATCGATTTTGTAATCAATCCTTTCTGTTCTGCCTCTATGATCAATTTCGACTGGGTGCCAAGTATCCGGTCTTCGTAATAAGTCCCTTTTAATCCCTCCTGAATGGAGTTACTGATGATAATTACAATTTCCTCCATTTTTTTAAGAATGGAGGCAGAATCTAAACCGGATCGTGCACTTTCGTATCTGATTGCCAGATCGGATAAGGACAGGTTTTCCTTCTCCGCTAATTCCAACATCTCATCCACCGATGTAAAAGGGAGTTTTATGTCGAAACTGGAAATAACAGGCATAACAGGACTTACCTCCGAATTCCAGGTCGTATATTTTCCGGGGTCGGAGATTTTAGTCAGATTGTTTATAAGGGAATCTCTGGATTTAATATTTACCAGTACTTTACCCTTTTTACATTTTATTATCTCAAGTGCTGCATCAGAAAGATTTGTGCTAAGTATTTGCTCTAATTCAGACATCTTTTCATCTGGCACATCATGAAAAAATATCAGGTTCTCAAAAAAATCACCTTTTATGGATACTTTGCAGCCATTCACTTCAATGATTTCAAACATGCCTCCACCGGTAGAGATAGCCAAAATATGAATCTCTTCTCTCTCAGGATACTGAACGCTTATCTGATATGCGTTCGGGTGTTTGTATTCAAGGTTGGTAATAATATATTCTATCGTAAAGTTACTTTTATTAAGATGCTTTTCATAATTTATGATCTCAGGGTCTGTCATGTCGATACCCAACAGACCACCAGCCAGACCCAGGGCAGATCCCTGTCCCAAATAGGTAGTGGCCAAAGCCCCTGATCTGTCAAACTCTACAATTACTTTCGTAAAGACGGGTTCCTTCAATTGCCTTATGAAGGTTCCTATTCTATGGGCGGCAGCAGTATGAGAACTGGAAGGACCTCTCATCACAGGACCGATTACATCGTTGAAAATACTTGGGAAACTTGTGGTTTTCATAGAAAAAGATGTAAAAAATAATTTACCGGAAATTACAGAAAAAATGTCTAATCCATAATGTACTTATTATATATTACATTGGCTACAAACAAGTCCTGTACCCCAAGACCCACACTCTTAAAGATAGTAATCTCATCATCAGTTTGTCGCCCGGTGACTTTATTATTAATAAGATCTCCGATTTCTGCCTTGATAATATCCTCTGAGAAAATACGATCCTTGACGGGCTTAATCAGGTCTCCTGATTCTTTTAATACAGACTCCCGGGAATCGGCATATAAAACACTTGACTTTATAATTAGAGGATCAATCTCCTGCATATTAGGCTTATAGGAACCAATGGCATTAATATGAACCCCCTCGGAGATGTCATCGCGACTGAACAAAGGCATTTCAGAATTCGTTGCCGTACAAATGATATCTGCCTGTTTCAATTTTTGCAGGTCTTTCTCAACATCGATAGAAATATCCAGTTCTTTCTCCATAGTAATTTTGAGTTTTCCTGCAGCATCAGTATTTATATCATACAATAGTGCATGTTTAACAGGCCGGACATTACAAATTGCCTCAAGCTGTGTTTTTCCCTGTGCACCACAACCAAAAACAGCTACTGTTTCTGCATTTTCCCTGGCCAAAAGTCTTGTTGCTATCCCACTGGCAGCACCTGTACGCAAAGCAGTTAGGTATGTACCGTCAATCATTGAAAGTATTGCTCCCGTATTCATATCTAATAATAAAACAACACCCAATATGGTTGGTATTCCCTGATGTACCTTACCCTTTTTCTGTGTAAGGATTTTTATCGCGATCCTACCCAACATTTCATTATAGGCCGGTTTAAAAAACAGATCCATACCTGCTCCCTGGATACCTGACACATAACGCTGTGGCACCTGACTCTTTCCATCCGAATAACTCGCAAAAGCCAGTTCTACAGCATTTATGGCTTCATCCATGCATATCAACCTCTTAATATCTGCCGAAGACAATAACTTTATATTCCGGAAAAACTGATCGGATAGATTGGACTCAGGTGAATTACTCTTATCTTCAAATTTATCTTTCTGCATAGATTTGTTTTTTCATTTCCTTAATGCCTCAACCTCTTCAATGAGCATGGGTTTCTTTTTATTACCAAGAAGTCTTTTTCCATCAGGCGTAATGAGATAATTTTCTTCATTTCTTATCCCGCCAAAGTTTCTGAATTTATCAATTTCATCATAATTCAGATATTCAGTGAATTTATTCTGTGATCTCCACTGATCTGTCAATTCCGGAATAAAGTAGATTCCCGGCTCAATTGTTAATACAAAACCAGGCTCCAGTGCTCTGCCCAGTCTGAGTGATTTCAGACCGAACTGTGTGCTTTTGGGCTCTCCTTCATAACCAACAAATTCTTCTCCCAGGTTTTCCATATCGTGAATATCCAGTCCCATCATGTGGCCTGTCCCACAGGGGAAAAACAAGGCATGTGCTCCCGCTTCCACGGCACTCTCAGTATCCCCTTTCATTAAGCCCATGCTTTTAAGCCCCCCGGCAATAGTAAGGCAGGCAGCACGGTGTACCTCTTTAAATGTAATTCCCGGCTTCAGGGCATCTACACAGGCATTATGCGATTTTAGTACCAGCGTATAAATATCTTTTTGCAAACTGCTGAATGTTTGCCCTACGGGGAAGGTGCTTGAAAGATCCCCTGCATAACCCGTAGGTATCTCCGCTCCACAATCCAGCAGAAAAAGTTGTCCCTCCTTAATGATATTTCCATGATAGTGATTATGAAGTGTCTGTCCGTTAATTGTCGCAATGGTTGGAAATGAAATATCCCCGCCTGTTGCGCGGGCAATTTTTTCAATTTCCACTACAACATCCAATTCCTGCATGCCGGGTTTAACCATTTTTATAGCTGTTACATGCATGTCAACTGAAGTATCAACCCCTTTTTCAATTTCCACAATCTCTTCCGCTGTCTTATAATTTCGTTGCGACACAACAGCACGGATAAATTCCACTGATACTCCTGCTTTGATTTCTTGTGCAGAAAGTCCTGTCATGTCCATTAATTTCAGGATATTCTCAGACCGGTATTGAGGTAAGAAGTGGATTGCCTCCTTACGTTTATTAGCCTGTCCTATGCGATTATATAGGTCGGTTATACTTCCTGTATATTCAACTCCGCATAAAGCAGCCAACTCATGAATTGTGGGCTGTTTTCCCATCCACACAAAATCTTCAACAGTATAGTCATTTCCGTAAATCGATACCCTTCCATTACCGGTATCTAACAATGCAATCAAACCCGGCCTGGATAATCCAAAATAATATAAAAAAGTGCTGTCCTGCCTGAAACGATAAGGATTATCTGTGTAGTTCATCGGGCTTTCTTCGTTTCCGGGAATCAGGATTATTCCGGAATTCACTTTCTTTAATAATTCCTGTTGTCTTTGTACATAAGTCTCACTGTTAAACATAGTATTGTAATTTTAAATATTAACTGATAAAAAAAATAAAATTAATAAAACTTCCCCAAACAGCTATACGAAATCTTTACTTATATCTGTACTATATTTATTAGTCTATTCAGTAGCAGGGATATTTCAAAAGATATTATACTTTTAGCCTTATTCTTTATGTATACTTTTTACGAACTACTGGCATGAGAATATTGATACTTTGCACAGGAAACTCCTGCAGAAGCCAGATGGCTGAAGGTTTTTAAATTCCAGATAATTCATTTATTTCTGTTTTGCAGCAAATACAGTGCATTTTAGAAATATATTCAAATAAATCGTTAACCAGCTGTCCGGAAAAAATTGTAGATTTGCTTATGGTAGTTTTGTTATTAATAAAAATCAATATCATGAAACTTAAGATCTTTTTATTGAGATTATTTATGTTTTTTATTATGATGTTTAGTGTATCTTCAACCACAGGATTCTGTAGTTCAGGAGATCAAAATTTCATCAAACCTTTCCGTGTGATTGTAATCATTGGCGATCAGTGGCAGGACCCCATGAGTTACATGGTGACCAGTCCTGAGGCACTGGATGAATTTAGCGGTTATTCCAGTAATCCTGATGTATCCGGTCCAACCGACTTTTATCATCTCATGATTTTGCTCAAATCATGGGCAATACCCTTCGATGTTATACGGTTGGATCAGCAGTTTCTCGATCGTAACATGTTTTTAGGTGCTGATGGGAAACCAATGTACGGTACAATTATATGGGACGTAAATCAGAGTGATAAGCTGTTGCATCCTGATTATACGATTATTAAGGAGATGGTGGAAAGCTATGGAATCGGACTTATTGCTTTATCAAACCGCATTTCCCAACCTGAGATTCAATCTGTTTTAGGATTGAAATATAATGGTTCATGGGAGAGTGTTGAAAAAATGAAAGTTACCGGAAAACATTTTCTTACAAATGGGCTTAACTCAACCTTTTTAGCAGATGAAGGTGTCTCGGGTAATATGCAGCGTCAGCAGGTTGAAACTCTGAAAGGTGCAAATACTATTATTGAACAGGGTGGTTATCCGCAATCAACTTACAGAGTTTTGGAATCAGGCAGCAGGGTAGTTTGGATAGGGCATGATCACAATTTCATGTTCCGTTTCAGGGATATGCGCACGTTACTCAGAAGAGCTATTACATGGACTATTGGGTATAATTTGTATAAGACCTGGGGTAAGGATATAATTATGATCATGGATGATCCGGGGACAGCGCAAAATGCATGGCTGGAACACTGGCACTATCCGGCTCTTTCGGAAGAGATAATTGAGGAGTATCTTATTAAACCTTTGAAGGAGCACAATGCAATACTCAATATTAACTTTGTTGCTGGTTTTGTGAACGATAAAAACCAGTGGGTTGAGCCTGCCTGGACGCAACAATTCGTGGATGAATTTGGCGTAAAGCAGGACTATGTATCAAGCAAACGGGGATATGACGAGGGAGTGAAACTGGGTGTTTTTGAAGTTATGTGTCATGGGCTGACGCATATGCAGCCCGATCTCAGTTCAAAACCCGGCTGGTATAAAGCTCCCCTTGACCGGGAAAGGGCTGAAGTGGGCTGGTATCGGGAATTTGGAGATACACGGAGACATAAGGAAATACCTGCAGCAGAACAACTGTGGCGTATGAAAACTTCGAAAGCATGGATAACTCATCAGTTTGGGGTTGTTCCATTACAGTTTTGTGCAGGAGGTGCTGGTGCTTCATTTACTTATCATAATAACACATTCCGTTTAGCCGGACAAGCTGGTTTTGGTTGGTATGGCTGGAGTAATGGCTATCTTGGTAAGGATATGGTTATTGTGGGCTGGGATTTTTCAGGGACTGGTGAAAGTCCTTTGTTTATAGGTGCTCTTCCCAATGGCCATGATTTTGGAATAACAAAAGCACCTGAAAAATTTGCGACTGTCTTTACAGAATATCCCGGATACCGATTTATGGGAATCAATGAATTTATCGGGTATCTTCATGCAGCCAATTCCGGACAACTGATAAATACAGAAACTCCGAAATTAACCTTCACAGTGGATTATGATGTACATTACTGCTCATTTTTCAAGAATCATCCATCAAACTGGATTTTGGAATTGTCCGATTGGGTGAAGGAGGAATTAGGTGGAACTCTTTTGGTCAAAGTTGATGGAAAACCTGTTCCATTTTCAAAAACTTCTTTCAATATTCCAATCCCTGAAGGCATTGGAGAACATTATATTGAGATAAGTAAAATGAAATAATAGCTGAGTGTTATATTGACTTATAGATAAGCAAGGTATATTGAACAAGATGATTCGAGTGATTTACAAGGATATTGTGCAGTTCGTGAAGTTGTCCCTCAATTATTTTTCAATGCAGAAAGTTATATAATATTGTTGAAATCTTGATAATTTAAGTAAAGAGAGATATGAATAAAAAAAGTTTACTATCCGGACAACAATTTCTAATTATTTGTCTGGCATGGTTTGGGTTACTTCAATTTACCTATGGTGAAGAAAGTTTTGATACACTCCTTGTTCAAAAAATTGAGATATTCAAACAGAAATATCCGGCGGAGGTTGTTTTTTTACATACAGATGGGGATATTTATTCCCCGGGCGAAGATTTGTATTTTAAAGCATACATTAAGGATTTCTATTCATCAGGTCCCGGAATAATCAGTAAAAACCTTCAATTATTATTAATTGATTCCCGTGGAAGAAGATTTATGAATAAGTCTTTTT
>JAGGXD010000110.1 GCA_021163295.1 Bacteroidales bacterium | reverse complement strand
TGCATTTGCAGTAGTATCTGATTTGGCAAGTAAAACAGAATCTTTTACTCTGTAACCTGAAATTTCATTTTCGGTTAATGGGATTGGCCTGATTGTATTCCAGTATGTACTGTCAGTTTTTTTTGCATCTTTTTCGATAGTGTAATTAGTTGTTTCTTTTATTTCAAGAGATTTATCTTCCGGCTTCTCATTTTTTGTTTCCTTATCCATTAACCTTGCTAGTTTAATCATGTCCCTGTTCGACATTTCTTCTTTCCCCAGTATGTTTTCTATCTTTTCAGCAACTTTTTTATCTTGTGCAGGTTCCTGTTTTTCATTTTCAAATGCTACTGGTTCTTTAATAGTTTTCTGTAAAGCGAGGGGGGGAGTAATATCATGATTGATTTCAATATCAGAATAGGTGACTGAACTGGCATAACTGACATTCAATTTTATTCCAATAATGGAAGCTTTCACATCCATATTATAACTTACCGGAAGCCATGCATTTTCCTTTACCGGAGTATAAAGTTGTCTTATTCTTATAGGTCCGATAAATAAGTCTACCGTAAGGTCGGCACTGTGAATATTCCAGTAATCATCGACAATGTAGAGATACCCGGTGAAAAGTTGCTGACTTTTGCGGCGTGGTATAACCTTAATTTTATTAATAGCATAATTGCCTTCGTACGAAACTCCTTCGAATGTGAACCTGTAATGGGAAAAAGCATTTGGTGCAAGTGGTGAAATTGCCATTTCAACAGTAGGCTGGTAAAAGCTGCTTTTAACGTACCCCATAACATTGACATTATTATCCTCAGGGAAAGAAGTATTGAATGAAATAACACGCTGGTTATATTTGTCAGGAGCATTGAAAATTATTTCATTAAGCGATTCTTCAACATAATTCCTTCCAACTTCAATTTCATTTTCATCTGCCTCTACCTTCATTGCTTTTTGTAACAACTTTGGTATTTTGAGAACAATGATTGAGGCTTTCATATATACTTCTGCCGAGTAGTGTTTTATTTGGTTAAGGTGATATGGCGCAAGCCCAATTGCTTTGCGCATTATTCCATATGCAGGATCCTCACTATTAGAATAAATCCGGATTTCTTTAATCTGATAAGTCTGTTTTGTAAGAATGAAATTGATTTCAAGAGTTGTATTGCTTATCTTAATTTGCCTGTTTTCTGGCTTATAACCAAGAGCACTTATTACAACGGAGTACTCTCCCTCAGGAATTTTCAGATCAAAATCACCATCTTCATTTGCTGTTAATCCTTTGGTAAGTTCCTTTATATAAACAGTTGAAAATGGTATTGGCTGACCATTACTATCAGTGATTTTTCCTTTAATAGCCTGACCGTGTAATGGTTGAGTGCTAGTTAGAATAAATAGAAATAGTACTGAATAAATAAAACTTTTCACATGCATAAAATTCAACTATACATAAGCATAATTTCCAACTTCTAAACTCAACAACAAATAAACTTATAAACTCTTACAAACCCGTTATTCCATCATTCCAATATTATTTGTTTGTATTTATTTTATAAGCATCTCCGGGATCAAGTTTGATAATTTTACGATCATATGTCATCAGTCCGTTTGTCTCAGTTTCCACATCAGTGGTTTGAGTATAAACTGCAGCACTAAGTCCCGGGTCATCTTTAAACTGCCATACTGTTGAATAGAACTGTTCATATTTTTCCAGAAGGTCGTTAAAGCTCTCCATATTCCTGTAACCCCATGCTTTATCTACCCATGTATGGTCTTTTACCGGAAGGCCAAGTCCTCCGAATTCACCCAGAACAATTGCACGTTCTTCTTCAGGTTCAGGAGTTCTCGGCTCAGGATAATGGTGAATATCATGTACATCGCCAACTCCTCTGTCAGTCCAGCCACTGGCACTGTTTACAAGGCGGGTTGGATCAAGATTCTTAATAAACCCGATGATTCTCTCTGTATCAAATTGACCCCATCCCTCGTTAAATGCAACCCACATAACAATGCATGGATGATTGTACTTAGTAGTTATCATTTTTGAAAGCTCAAATTCAAACTGTTTTTTCGATTCTGAGGTCCGTTCAATATCCGGATCATCCGGACCAATGTATTTATCACCACTTGGCATATCCTGCCATACCAGGATACCGGTTTTATCACACAGGTAATAAAATCTGCGGGATTCAATTTTAACATGCTTTCGCAGCATATTAAAACCGATTTTTTTTGTAATTACAAGATCATATTTCATTGCTTCCTCAGTAGGAGGTGTATAGATACCATCTGGCCAGAAGCCTTGGTCGAGCGGACCATTCTGGAATAGGAATTTGTTATTTAATAATATGCGTGTTATACCTTTTTCATCTTTCCCGAGTGATATTTTTCGCATTCCAAAATAGCCTGAAACGTGATCAGTTTCCTGGCCATTGTTTGTTAATGTGATCTCCATATCATATAAAAACGGATTATCCGGTGACCATAATTCAGGATCAGGTATGTTAATATCAACAGGAGATTCGGTGATTCCTTCAGCAGCCGCTATCTCCCCATTTGAATCAAAGACTTTTATCTGTAAAGCGGCAGGATGGTTTTTATCAGAAGAATGGATATAGAATGTCACCTTTTTTTTATCGATATCAGGTACCAGCTTGTAGTTGTTAATATGTTGAGAATTGACAGGTTCCAGCCAGACAGTTTGCCAGATACCAGTTACGGGTGTATACCAGATACCACGCGGGTTGGTTACCTGCTTGCCACGTGGTTGGAATCCGGCATCAGTCGGATCCC
Organism: Bacteroidales bacterium; assembly: GCA_021163295.1. Taxonomy (GTDB): domain Bacteria; phylum Bacteroidota; class Bacteroidia; order Bacteroidales; family VadinHA17; genus JADFUQ01. The sequence goes on along the minus strand of JAGGXD010000110.1, from coordinate 1,183 downwards.
AAACTGATATTACAAGTTCCTGTTTCCCCTTGTTTTTCAGAAAGGGAGTAATGTCTATATTAAACGGGTCGTATCCGCCTTTGTGTATTCCAGTATTTTCCCCATTGATATAAATGGCTGTTTCCCAGTCAACTGCCTCGAAATGAAGAATAATATTTTGTGTTTCATGCCATTCTTTTGGAACCCGGAAAGTAGTATGATACCAGAGTTTCTGGTCGGGGCTTATACGCTTCTTAACTCCCGAAAGTGCTGATTCAACAGGGTATGGAACAAGTATTTTACCATCCCAATCAGATGGTTCGGAATCCTCTTTTGGCAGGATAGCATAGTCCCACAAGCCATTAAGGTTTAACCAGTTTTTCCTTACCATTTGTGGTCTGGGATACTCCGGCCATGGATTTTCAGGATCAACATCTGAAGCCCATTGAGTAAGTAATGGGTTTTCAGTAATCTGCCATTTTGATTGAGGAGAATGGCAGCTGGTAATGAATAACCATGCTATCAGATTTACAAGTAAAATAGATTTTTTCATTTTTTAGGATATTGTATTATTAGATTGGAATACTGGAAATACAAACAGGTGCTTTTTTCATTAGAGCAGGAATAAAAATTATTAATGCCGAAAATAGAAAAAATATTTGATAAGCTGTTCATTATAAAAAGGAAGTGATCTCGTAACCCGAAACTCGTAACTCTTATCTTGTAATATTGATTGGGTAGGTTAATTTTAGAAATATGATATCTGAATTCTGATAGATATTGTCCGGCACCAGTTTCATTTCATTACGGGTATATATTAGATACACAGCTCCGAATGGTGGTTTAAACCTCCATCCAAACAACCCATAGATATAAAATCTGTTATCATTCGTATTGTTTTGTGCAAATACTTTTATCCAGAGATCATTTGTGAAATTATAGTTAAACGAAATGATATTAATAAATGCTGATTGGTTTGTAGTGTCAGGCGAGAACTTTAAATAATTAGCATTGTATTCAAATGCCAGTTTTTTCGAAAATTTCATGCGTATCCTACCGGATGCCAGAACAAAATCTCTGTCGAAGTTTTTACCAAAAGTGTAGGATATCTGAGTGGAACTCCATTCATCGGTATTATAACCCAGTGTAAGCATGTGTTTGTGGTTATAGTATTTCTTATCGAAGAGCTTGAATTCATTATTGT
>JAGGXD010000079.1 GCA_021163295.1 Bacteroidales bacterium | reverse complement strand
TTTCTTATTAAACAAATCGCCTAAACCCAATATACTGTTAAACGGACTACGTAAATCATGACTTATAATTTAAAAGAATTTGTCTTTGGTCGCATTAAGTTCTCTGAGTTGTTGTTCCCTTTCTATTAATAATTCTTCTGCCTGCTTGCGCTCAGTGATGTCATTGAACACAGCTACAATTTCTTCGGTTTGTAATTTATATACAAAATTATCATACCAATTATGAATTTTTTCATCCTGATAAAATGTAATGGGATGATACACAGGTTTACCTGTTTTCCATACTTTGCGAAATACATCAATAAGACCAAACTTTTCTACTTCTGGTCTCATTTCGAAAATACTTTTACCAATAAGATCATCCCTTTTATCATTGTCTATTCTTTCAGCAGCTTTATTGAAATCTTTAAAAATAAAATCTTTTCCACCATCTATGACATCATAAACCGCTACACCGCTACTTATATTATCAAATAATTCTTTATATCGGATTTCACTTTCTTTTAAATTTTCCTCTGCCTGCTTGCGCACGGTGATATCTCGCCACACCACATAAAAATACTGGTCTTTCTCAGTTTTTATTGAAGTAAGCATAACTTCTACAGGAAACTCACTGCCATCAGTTTTTTTATGTATCCACTCAAAGCGGTGATTTCCATTTTCCAGAGCTAGCTTATCCATTTCCTGTGATTTTTCTTCTGATTTTTTCCCATCAGGTTGAAATTCAGGAGACAAATCAGTAGCACTGACATTCATTAACTCTTCAATCGATTTCATTCCAAGGATATCAAGCGCTGCCTGGTTACAATCCACAAATCGTCTGTTTTTATAAATTAAAACCGGGTCGGCTGATTGGTTGTACAGGCTTCTATATTTTTCTTCACTTTGCTTTAATGCTTGTTCTGCTTCTTTGCTTTTGGTAATATCGACAGCAATTTCAAGTCTTACGAGTCGTCCGTCTATCCAAGTTATAGCTTGGTCTCTACACTGATACAATTGTTTTGTAATTGTATTTTGAAATTCCCATACGTAAGGTTCACTTGGATTTCCGTTTTTATCTAATAATTTGTTGTTTGTGCAAAAATTGCATGGAGTATCTAGTCCTTGTAAGGCTTTATAGCATTTTTCTCCAACTTTATCGCCCCAGTTTTGTTTTCCGTATTTATTAAGAAATAGAAGTTCATAAGTTTGCATATCGGCAACATAAACAACTGCATCAATACTGTCTACTATTGCTTGGAAGCTTTTATTTTCGTATTCAAGCAGTTGTTGGTTTGCTGCTTCTTGCATTTTTTCACGCTCTATACTTTTATTACGTAAGTCGCTCAGTTCAAGGGAAAGTTGTTCTTTGGTTTTATTCAAATCTTTTTTCATATACTAATCTCCTTGTTATGTTTGTAGCAGTATATTTATATAATTTATTTACTTCATATAAACACCTATTCTTTCAAAAAGCTCATTACGTCTAATGGGTTTTTCAAGATAATCATCAAAGCCCTTACTTTTTGCTTTCTCAATACTTTCTGATTCCGTATAAGCGGTAAGTGCAATTACCGGTGTATTGCCCGATAACTGCTTAATTTGCCTTGTTGCTTCATAGCCGTCCATTACCGGCATTTTCAGATCCATTAAAATAAGGTCTATATTTTCATTTTCCTTAAATTTCTCAATAGATTCTTCACCATTTTTTGCCCATATTGTATTTACATTTTCAAGTGTTAATAATTTATCAAGAAGCAGGTAATTAGAATTTTCATCTTCAACAATCAATATTGTTTTATCACTAAGCAATTTTTTTGCTGTCTTTTCACCGATTTTCTTTTCCACTGCTAATTCTTCCTCCTGTTTAACATATGGCAGCGAGAAATAAAAAACAGAACCTTTTCCCAACTCAGAATCGAACCATATTTTTCCGTTAAGCAATTCAACCAACTTTTTAACCAGGGTGAGACCTAATCCTACACCTCCGTATTTACGTGTATTGCTGTCATCAATCTGTCTGAACTTTTCAAAAACAATATCCCGTTCATCTTCCGCTATCCCTATCCCTGTATCCTTTACATAAAAAATCAATTCTTCATTTTCAAATTTGAACCCATATTCAACAAATCCTTTTTCTGTAAATTTAAATGCATTCTTCAGAAGGAGGGTAAGTATCTTTTTGAATTTTGATTTATTAGTATTGATCGTTATTTTATCACTATTGGAAGGCGGACAATATTCTATTTCAATATGTTCCTTTTTTTCTTTTTCCTGTATTGATTCTGTTTCGGGATAAAGTTCCTTAAGAACGGAATCAATATTAAATTCTTCTTTAGTAACCCTTGCCCTTCCACTTTCAATATCAGTAACATCAAGAATATCCTCAATTATTTCGAGCAGCATCTGACCGCTTTTATTGATTAATTTCACATAACCAACTATTTCATTATTTTCCATATCCTCGTTGATCAATTCAGAAAAACCGAGGATTGCATTCAAAGGAGTACGAAGTTCATGTGATATGGTAGATAAAAATGCGGATTTCAGCCGGTCAGATTCTTCAGCTTTCCTGAGGGCTTCTCTCAGGTCTTGTTCTGCTTTTTTACGTTCAATGGAAATGCTTACCTGATTTGATACGATTTTCAGCATATTTATGTCATTTTCATTAAATGCATTTTCATTATCGTAACTCTGTAAAACAAGAACACCAATTACTTCTTCTTTAACTATAAGTGGAATCCCAAGCCAAATTTTTGAAGCTGATCCGATAAGTATAATTTCACCTGCTTGTTCTAATTTTTTTAAAAAATCTTCAGTTGCCAGTAATGGTTTTCTCGTTTTAATAACATAAGCAGTAATTGTTTTGCCGGCAGGAAAAGAAGTGAAATTATCCTTTTCATCTTTCATAAACGGAAGAAAAATTGTATCGGTTTCTTTTTCATATAAAGCAACATAAAAATTTTTCGTATCTACAACTTTCGACAATTCGTTTCTTACTTCAGTAATAAATTCATTCAAATCCTGAGCTTTATCAGTTACATTGGCAATATTATAAATCACAGATCTTATTCTTTCTTCCTTTTTTGTTTCAGTTATATCCTGCAATAACCCGATCAAATATTCAGGTTTTCCTTCTTCATCTCTTTTAATAGCCGTATGTATAATTACGTCAATAATTTTCCCGTCTTTTCGTATATACTGCTTCTCTATTCTTTCCTTTTCGATCTTTCCATCAATAAGTTTATCTATCATTTTTAAAGTCTCTGCCTTAAATTCCTCGACAGTAATATCAATAAATGACATATTGAGTAATTCGTTTTTTGAATAACCGATAATATCACAATACGCCCTGTTAACATTCTGAAATCTCCCGTCCAGACTAGCAATAGATACACCAACAGGAGCATTCTCTACCAGCAGTCTGAATTTCTCTTCGCTCTGAACAAGAGCTGCCCGGGCTTTTTTGTACTGCCTGCGGTTTTCGGCATCTCTAATTTCCCGTAATATTGCCTGACCCAGGCGAAGCAGATTGTTTTTCATCAGATAATCATGTACGCCTTTTTTCATTGCCTCAACTGCCACATCCTCACCAATGGTGCCAGATACCATAATAACAGGCAGATTCTCATCATATTCATTCACAATTCTAAATACTTCAATGCCATAGAAACCCGGCATGGAATAATCAGTGATCACGATATCCCATGCTTCATCGATTAAAGCATTCTTTAGTTTTTGTGCATTATCAACATGTTTCCAGGAGAATTTCATTCCCTGTTGTTTCAGTTGCAAAGCAACCAATTCCGCATCATCCGGAACGTCATCTACAATAAGTATTTTCAAGTCTTTCATGTTAAATGTATTTAG
>JAGGXD010000191.1 GCA_021163295.1 Bacteroidales bacterium | reverse complement strand
GTAAATTTGTATTTCCTGACTGTCTGGTTTGTTGGTTTTGCCCGTATTATGATCTCTTTTAGTGCAGTATGGGTTTGTCCGTTGAAACCCTGCATAACCAAAGTGTCAAGGATCACTGTGCCCATAGAGTAATTTATCTGTGAAAGGTATTTCCCCTGGATACTGGTCTGGGTATATTTCTTCAAATCTTCCCATTCAGGTGAAGTGCATCCTCCTTTATGGTGTGGTACCGGATACTTTTGGACAATGTTATAGTTTATATAGTCGAATTGTATGATATCCTCATTATTCGCAGTTTGTATTTTTTCCAGATACCAGCTTGAAATAAATGATTCTTGCGGATTACCGTTTATTGACAGTGGTGATGTAATTTCGATAGCATCGTTGCCTCCGAATAGGTACTTATTACCGGTTTCATCAATTACTTCCCAACGAATTATTTTATTATCTGCACCGAATTCCGGAGTTATCAATATATTTTGAAGGGATAGGATACGGACATTACCATCAGTATCAAAAACAAATTTACCGGAGCGACCATTGAAGTTGAAAAAGAAAATATCCGGTTCAGCATCAACTATGCCATTATCTATATTTTGCAAGTACAGATTTCGTTCATAATCATCATTGCCTGGTGGTTTCCATTCGGCATATTCAAAAAGATTATTTCCGAGTGAAGGTAAACCATTAGCATTGCCATGGTAGTATCCGGATTGCAGATCGTCTGCTTTTCCCCTGATGGTTCTGGTGATCACACCGCCGGCATGAAGGCTCCAGCCTGTACCAACCCAGCCGGCTATGTCATCAACCTTAATACCGGATGCATGATATAATAATGAAACGGGGAAAGAAAGCTTTCGTCCTTTCACTGTCCAAAGGGGCACTGAAATTGCTGGAGTACCGGTATAGAAGCTTACAGGGACATCGGCGAATTTTCCGAGTGAGGAAGCGGTAGGAGAAGGGGGGATTATTTTATCCAGCTCAGGGAAGGCTTCCTGGCAATTGGCAGAAAATGTCATTGACAAAAGAATAGATAATAAAGTGAATACCCGGGATATATGTTTTTTCAAATTCATTGTTTATTATTTCTGTTCTGTAATTATCATTTTTCTGGAAACGAATCCTTTACTGGTTTGTATCTGAAGGTAATAAATACCGCTGACCAGGTTATTCCTGCTGAGAGTGAACGTATGCCATCCTTCCCGTGCTTTCCTGTTTATAAGTATCATTACTTTCCTTCCACTCATGTCAAATACCGAGATATCAATTTTCGCTGATTCAGGCAGTGAATATATTACCCGTGTGATATCGTGAAAAGGATTTGGTTGGTTAAAAATATCAAGTATGCCTGAGGCTGTTTCGCTCTCTAATACGATCTCTTCTTCCAAAATGCAACCGGCATTATCTGTTACTTGAATAATATATACACCTGCTTCAAGGTTTAAAATGTCCTGTATCGTTTCTCCTGTATTCCAGAGATAATCAAATGGTGAATAATTACCGGTAACTGTTATTTCAATAGCGCCGTTATTACCTTCCGGCAATATTTCATTTGTGGTCTGGTAGGTTAAATAAAGAGTGTCTGCTACAATTTGTGTAGTGTCATTGCCATTACAACCATTTTTAGTAGTAACAGTAACAGAGTACTCGCCACCCTCGAAAACAGTTAGATACCTGTCTGAGTGAAGTCCGCTGTTCCAGTTGTATTCTAAATACCCCTCTCCGGCATCCAGGATGACTTGCTGATTGCTACAGAGTATAACTTGTTTTGGCAGAACAAGATTGACTGAGTCGATAGTTACTTCAACAGAGTTTGTTTCGGTGCAGCCTCTGGCATTGGTCACTTTAACAGAATAAGTTCCCGGCTGACTGATACTCAGTAATTGTTCATCAGACAATCCATTGTTCCAGTTATATGAAGCAAACCCACTACCCGGATCTAGGATAGTTGATTCAGTTTCGCAAAGAACAATGCTTTCAGGCAGCGGGATGGTTATTGAGTCAATAGTTACTTCAACAGAGTTTGTTTCGGTGCAGCCTCTGGCATTGGTCACTTTAACAGAATAAATTCCCGGCTGACTGACACTCAGTAATTGTTCATCAGACAATCCGTTGTTCCAGTTGTATGAAGAAAACCCGCTGCCGGGATCTAGGATAGTTGATTCAATTTCGCAAAGAACAATACTTTCAGGCAGCGGGATGGTTATTGAGTCGATAGTTACTTCAACAGAGTTTGTTTCGGTGCAGCCTCTGGCATTGGTCACTTTAACAGAATAAGTTCCCGGCTGACTGACACTGAGTAATTGTTCATCAGACAATCCGTTGTTCCAGTTGTATGAAGAAAATCCGCTGCCGGGATCGAGGATAGTTGATTCAGTTTCACAAAGCACAATACTTTGTGGCAGGGGGATGGTTATTGAATCAATAAAAACTTCGACCGAACCTTGTTCCGGGCAACCATATTGATCGGTAACAGAGATAGTATAAATGCCCGGCTGGCTGACAGTTAGAAACCGGTTTGATGACAAGCCGTTTTGCCAGTTGTAATCTGTAAAACCCCCTCCTGCATCCAGGGTATCTGTAGCTTCTTCGCACAGAGTAACACTTTCAGGTAGAATAAGGTCGGTAGTATCCTGTCTTACGTAAACAGTATCGCTTGCAAGACATCCATATCCATCTTCAATAGTTACCACATAATTACCCGGTTCATTAACAGACAGATATCTGTTTTCCGACAAACCATTATTCCACTCATAATTGACAAACCCACTACCGGCATCAAGCACTTCTGTTTCTCCCTGGCATAATACATACTCATCCTGCAGATCGTATTTTAACAATGTACATGGATCAAGAAGGTTAACAAGGAACCCGTCTTTCCTGCCTTTGGCAATAAACTCTTCGGAATCAAAACGACCACTGCCCGCAAATGTTCCGGCCAGATAAATTCTGTTACGCTTGTCTGCTATTAAAGTTTTTGGAATGTAGTCTGTACTTTCCTTAAAACTTTTTACCCATCGTTCTTCACCTGTGGAATTGTATTCTAATAGAAAAATATAAGGATCGCCAGTGTTATTTTCCAGCGTTTCGGTATTACAAATAAATTGTTTACGGAAAGTGCCCGTTATAAAAAGTCTGTTATTATTATCGGTTGTTAAGTCCGTAATTTGATAAGCTTCCCCTTCAGAAATTATACTGGTCCACTGATAGTCCAGATTATTGCCGAATTTTGTTACAAAATCTGCAACAGTGTTTGTATTAAAGAAAGTACCCTGTTTTGGCTCAAGCTGCTTGTTGAAATTTCCTGCAGCATAGATATTTCCTTCCCGGTCAATGGTCATACCTGTTATAAGATTATCACTATTTCCGGCTAAAGTTTTTGTTAAAATTGGCTGACCGTTTTCACTGAACTTTATAATAAAACTATTTCCATATTCTGATGATGGCAGGGAAAGCGGGATTTCAATATTTTTGTTATAATTACCCGCTAGGAAAATATTTTGATTGTGCCAAAGAACCCTTTGCGGCTGATCGTTACCCTGTCCGCCAATTTGTTTTACCCATAATATATTACCTATGGGTGTAACTTTGGCAAGAAAAATATCTGATTGTCCTTTTGCGGTAAATTGCCAGGTTTCGAAATCAGTTTGTTTCCTGAACGATCCGGACAGGTATATATTTCCTGCACCATCCTTGCAAATTGAGTTGACATGGATGCCTGGGGCTGCAGCCAGAACTTCTGACCATTTAATGTTACCGGCAGGATCAAGGGCAGTCATAAACAGGGCGGATACTTTTGAACTTTGAATTAGTGCCCCATCCACCAACAGAGAATCCCGGAAGGTTCCTGCCAAAATGATATCTCCATTTTCACAAGTCAGAAGGGCAGGTGTTTCAGTGTAAAGATTACTACTAAAATGCTTTGTCCACAAAACAGTCCCTGCCGAATCCTGTTTTACCAGTATCTGGTCGTGGAAGTTTTTTGAGCTATAATGTGATAACCCGATATTGCATGATTCGTCAAATGCCCCGGCCAGGATAATGTTGTTATCTGTGTCGGTTGTTATGGCAGTAACACTGTTCCAGCCGGTTCCTGTAAAAGTTTTAGCCCAGTCAACAATATACTTTTGGCTATATAGCGGAGGAATGGCAAGAAAAATAAGCATAAGAAAAAGAAGCAATCTGAAAATCTGCCGGTTTCTCTTCATACTATAGGTTTATTACAGAAATAAGAGATCATTATTGCCGTGTTGGTAAATTCACTTACACTTATACCTCTTAATTCCAAAAAAACCCAAAACGTACCCACCAAAAAGCATGTTATACAACACATGCCTTGCAATGCAATGATTAGTAGATTTTTATTGTGTAAAATAAATTGGAGAGCTATATCACCTCATCACCTCATCACCTCATCACAATCTTCAACTTTAAACTTGATAACTCCTTAACAAGTGGGCATAAACAAAAAATTTGTAAGTTTACATATTTACAAATGTTAGCCTTAATTTAAGATTATGAAAAGAATATCCATCATTCTATTAGCGGTTATATTCTCCTTTGTCAGTTGCTCAAAAGACAATGGGAAAAATAAAGATAAATCAGATGAGACAACAAAAAACCTGACTATTTTTTTTGTAAATGACCAACATGGGCAATTAGATAATTTTTCAAAAATTAAATATATTATTGATAAGGAAAAACAAGAAACAAGTGTTATTGTGGCTTGTAGTGGTGATATGTTTTCAGGAAATCCTGTTGTAGATAATTATCCTGAAAAAGGATACCCAATGATTGATGTTATGAATAAAGTTGGATTTGATATAGTAGCCATTGGGAACCATGAATTTGACTATGGGGAAGCAAACTTAAAAAACAGAGTTGAGCAAGCTGATTTTGACTGGGTTTGTGCAAATATTGATATGGGAAGTACGGGTATTCCTGAACCATCTGAATATAAAACTTTAGACATAAATGATTTAAAAGTTACTTTCTTAGGATTGGTGGAAACCGGCGGTAAAGCAAATGCTGTTATTCCTTCAACGCATCCTTTGAAAGTTCAAAATTTTACTTTTGAAAGACCTGAAAATATAGTTTCTCAATATTCGGATATCAAAGAGCAGAAAAATTCAGACCTGTACATTGCCTTATCTCATTTAGGACATAATGGTTATTCCGGAGCTTTGGGAGATTTCCAGTTAGCTTCACAATTTCCATATTTTGATTTAATTATCGGAGGTCATTCTCATCGAAAGATAGATACTATAATAAACAATATTCCGGTATTTCAGGCCGGAGCTTATCTAAACTACCTGGGTAAAATAGAATTGTTAGTTAAGGATAAAAAGATTGATTCAATTAATTTTACTTTAATCGACTTAAATACTTGCACGGAGTATGACCATGAATTAAAGACAGTTATTGATGATTATAATAACTTACCCTATCTGAGTGAAGTTATTGGATTTTCACATATTTATCATGACATACCAAAGGTGGGTTGTTTTTATGCTGATGCCTTAAGAAGTGTTATGAATGTAGATGTTGCATTTCAAAATACCGGAGGTGTCAGGTCAGGTTTGGATGAAGGTGATATAACCAAAAGAGAAATTTTTGAGATTGCACCCTTTAATAATGGAACGGTAATTTACAATATGTCAATTGCAGAAATTAAAGCCTTCCTGAAAGGATCCGGTTCAGGTTTTTATTATTCAGGGATTCAAATTGAACAAATTGGTGATGATATTCAAGTTAAGGATTTAAATGGTAATATTTTAACTGATAATACCATTTTGTCACTTGGAATTAATGATTATATACCTGCTGTTCATGAAACCTATTTTCCAACAAACGGAAGTATTCAATCTTTAACAACTGCCGAAACTATTATATCTTATTTAGTAAATGTAAATAGCCAGGTGAATTACCCAAATTGCGACCATTATTTTAGATATCAATGAAGAAATTAAAAATTAAAACCACTCAACAACTCAACTTCTTAATCCTTAGGTTTGTCCCCCGAGATCTCAATAATATCAACATTATCTGAATAGTCCCCGATCAGGTGCTTACAGAAGTAATCCCCTCGTATCCAGAAGAAATATTCATTCATATCACCATATCCATGTCGCTGGCCGGGGAAAAGAAAGAAATCAAACCGTTTGTTGGCTTTGATCAATGCATTCGCCAGCCTGATAGTATTGCCCGGATGAACATTATTATCAATATCACCGGTACAGATCAGTAACCTTCCCTTCAGGTTTTTGGCAAGCTCGGAATTCTTCTTAATACTATATTTAAAAGTGGTGTCGCCTTTTTCGCTTACTTCTTCTTTTACTCCATGATGCTTCTCGCTCCACCAGCGGTTGTATATGTTATTCTCATGATTCCCTGATGAAGATACGGCAACCTTGAAGAAATCGGGATAAACCAGCATAGCCGCTGTTGACATAAATCCACCGCCGGAATGACCAAAAATACCTACCTTATTGATATCTATAAAATCATACCTTTCTGCCAGTTGTTCCAATCCCACTTTTTTATCCTCAAGTCCATAGTCCCTCAAATTACCATATCCATAGTTGTGGTACCATTTTGACCTGGCCGGGTGACCGCCACGGTTGCCAATAGTAACAACTATAAACCCAAACTGAGCCAGCCGGTCGGTACGGTCCATTCTTGATGAGAAGGTTTTGTTAACAGCCTCGGTTTGCGGACCCGGGTAAACATAGGTTATTATAGGATAACTCCTGGTTGAATCAAAATCAAATGGCTTGTACATAACACCGTAAATGTCGGTAATACCGTCACCTGCCTTTACTTTGTACGGTTCGGGAAACTTGTAACCGGCATCAAACAGTTTTGACAGATCGGCTGTTTGCAAGTCCATCAGCTTATTGCCCTGGTAGTCGCACAGGTTTGATTTGGGAGTTGTATTTACCCTTGAAAAATTATTAACATAAAAGTGATTTTGGTCATTAAGACTTACACTATATGAATAGTTTCCCTTATTCAGTAGTTTTAAACCTGTACCGTCAAAATTCACCCTGTATAGATGGTAATAGTAGGGATCTTCGCCAGCTTCCCGACCGTTAGCAGTGAAATATAATACCCTGTTCTTCTCATCAATACCATCAATTCCCTGACAATGCCAGGGTCCGGATGTTATCTGTTTTTTTACGGTTCCATTTTCATCATACAGGTAGAAATGCGCCCAGCCATCGCGTTCAGACCAGTGGATCATCTCTTTGCCATTATTTACCAATCCCAGGTTGCGGGTTTCTACATAGGTGTTTAACCGTTCTTCAATCAGCACTTTTACCTCACCGGTAGTGGTATTGGCTACACATATATCGATACGTTTCAGATCACGACTGGTCCGTTCGAAATACAACTTATCGCTACTCTTTGATAACCATATTGAAAAGCGGACGTCATCATCCCTGTTGGATTTTTTGGTTGGCGCCCTGAGAATTGAAATTGTCTGGTCTTTAAAAGTATCTGCCGGGACTTTGATATTTTCCTTAGTTTCCCAGTCGAAAATCAGTAACTCTTCCTGAGGTGCTTCTTTTTCACCGGGCATGTGATATTTATAGGTTTCAAGTGTTGGACGCGGGTCGGCAATAGAATTAATTACCCAGAGATCCTTTACCTCCCGGTCATCAGACCTGACCGTAGCAAATTTTTTCGAATCGGGAGAAAATATGATATAGGCACGCTTTCGTTTGTCTTTGTTCTTTTCCTTGTCAACATTGGTCTCTCCCCAGTCAGATCCTCCGTAGCTATAATGCTCAACCCCATCGGTAGTAAACTGGTGTTCAATAATGGTTGAATCTTTTTCTTTTTTTTGAGCTTTCTTATAATTTTCAGCGTCCATCCAGTAAAGATTGTGGTGCTTTGAAAAGATAATGTATTCCTGGTTAGGTGCAACTGAAGCCCATTTTTTTTGTTCCAGCGGCTTTTCAAAATCATCAAGCATTCTTAGTTTCCTGGTGGAAAGATCGTATTCAAAATGCCATACCTTTGCAACCATCTTTTTCTTTTTCTTGTCCTTTTTCTCAAGCTTTTTCTCATCTTCCTGTTTTTTACCATTTTCATCATCATCATCTTTATCTTCTTCCTCTACCTCAACAAGCTTACTTGAAACCTCGAACTGCAAAACAGTTTCGTTTTTGATGAATTTTAACTTGGCGATGTCAAGATGTAAAGCATCAAACGGATCACCGGACAGACGACTCATATCTGCAGCCATTTTTGCGTTGTCAAACAGTACTTTTCTCGTCCTTTTTACAGGATCAACAATGTAATAGGTTTTTCCTTCAGATGTTTCGTATGCGTACCAGAACCTCTCACTGTTCTTTAACCAGTGCGGATCAACCCTGGTTGAGAATACCATCTTTTTTAATCTGTCAGGAGAAAACCTGTCAGCCAGTTTGTAGTTGGCTTTGTCAATAGGAATATTCTGAGCAAACAGACCGGCTCCTAAAACTAAAATAAGAAAAATAAGCAGATTTTTTTTCATAACTAAAATAGTGTTTGTTTATAAAGTCAGGAATTTTCGTAAATAAAGCATCAAAAAAGAAAAAATAAAATACAAAAAAAAGTCCTTCCACAACTAAAGCAGAAGAACTTCAAGTAAAGAGTTAAGTAACAATTCTTTCGATCGAAATAAAAAATTTGATTTAAATACCAAACAGATTAACTATCGTTTTTATAAAAAATTCCTACCTGCGATTTGGATCACGCTTTTTTTCGTGGGCAACATTAACTTTAATATTTCTGCCACTGATTTCAACACCGTTTAATTCACTAATAGCCTGGTTGCCTTCGGTATCGTCTTCCATTTCGATGAAGCCAAAACCTTTGCTTTGTCCGCTATACTTGTCTGTAATAACTTTCACAGAATTAACAGTTCCGAATTTTCCAAAAATTTCTGTTAGTTCATCTTCATTAACACCGTAATGAAGGTTTCCTACGTAAATGTTCATTTTAAAATAAATTTAGTAAATAAAAATTTTAGACCGGAATAATAAAAATTTCCGGTAATTCATGGCAAAAGTAGTAAAAATTCATTAAATACGGAAATAAGTAGTTTATTTCCTAAACTTTTAACTTTCAACTTTCAACTTTTTACTAAATAGTAGGTACACCCATAGCTTGATAGGCACCTGCATTAAGTTTTTTCAGGATTTCAGAAAAGGCTTTGATAGTATAATCAACATCCTCAAGTGTATGCATGGTTGTTGGGATTAACCGTAGCATAATTGTACCTTTTGGTACTACCGGATAAATAACAATTGAACAGAAAATATTATAATTTTCCCTTAGATCCATTGTTATATTTGCTGCTTCATTTACTCCTCCCGAGAAGTAAACAGGAGTGACGGGAGATTCTGTAACACCAATATCAAAGCCTGCATTTTTTAATCCTGATTGCAATGCTTTAACAATATCCCACATTTTTTCACGTAGCTCCTTTTTTTCTTTTAACATTTCAAGCCTTTTTAAGGCTCCAATTACCATTGGCATTGGCAATGATTTAGCGAATATCTGGCTTCTCATATTATACGCCAGGTATTTTACTACATTTTCATTACTTGCAACAAAAGCACCAATTCCTGCCATGGCTTTTGCGAAAGTTGCAAAATGGACATCAATTTTATCGTGGACATTAAAATGCTCAGGTGTTCCTGCTCCGTTTGCTCCCATAGTTCCGAATCCGTGGGCATCATCAACAAGTATTCTGAATTTGAATTTTTTCTTTAATTCAACAATTTTATCAAGCTTCCCAAGGTCTCCTGCCATTCCGAAAACTCCTTCGGTAATAATCAGAATTCCTCCTCCTGTTTTTTGTGTTAGTTTTGTTGCTCTCTCAAGCTGTTTTTCAAGATTCTTCATGTCGTTATGCGGATACACATATCTTTTACCCATATGCAGCCGGAGACCATCAAGAATACAGGCATGTGACTCAGAGTCATAAACTATTACATCATTTCTGCCAACCAGGGCATCAATAATAGAAACCATTCCCTGGTAACCGTAATTAAGAAGGTAGGCGGCTTCTTTACCAACAAATTCGGCAAGTTTTGCTTCCAGTTCTTCATGCTTGCTTGTTTGTCCCGACATCATTCTGGCACCCATAGGATAAGCAAGACCCCAGTCTGCAGCAGCTTTTGCATCTACTTCCCTGACTTCAGGATGATTGCCTAAGCCGATGTAATTATTTAAACTCCAGTTTAGTACTTCTTTGCCTCTGAATTTCATTCTTGGTGCTAGTTCTCCCTCAAGTTTCGGGAACATAAAATACCCATGAGCTTCTTTTTGATATTGCCCAAGTGCACCACGGTGTTGTTTAATTTTATCGAATATATCCATGATTATAAGTTTTGATTAAAATTTCAACAAAGGTAGATTTTTTTGAAAGTTTGACAAGAAAAGAGTTGGTTAATTTTTGTACGTTTTTTGATTGATATTGTATGTAAAAGAGTACATTTGCGAAATGTTTTGTAAAATGAGGTTTAATCTGTCAATAATTATACTTTTTATCATCCTTTTTTCCGGGTGTGGTGAGTATGAGAAAATATTAAAAAGTGACGATTATGACCTTAAGTACAATAAGGCTCTTTCATATTACGAACAGGAAAAATATATTAAAGCCATAACGATATTTGAGCAGATATTGCCCAGATTCAGGGGGACCGAAAAGTCTGAAAAAATAAATTTTCTTAATGCGAAAAGTTATTATTTGATGGGAAATTATATTATGGGAGGACACTATTTCAGGACATTTTATAAAACTTATGCAAATAGCGAGTATGCTGAAGAGGCTTATTTTTTAGAAGCTTATTGTTACTATCAGCTATCACCACGACCAGATCTCGATCAGGAAAATACAAATAAAGCCATAAATGCCTTTACACTTTTTGTGAATAGATTTCCCGGTAGCGAAAGAGTAAAAGAGTGTAAATTATTAATTAATGAACTACAGGATAAATTATCGGAAAAGTCATATTTGAATGCCAGACTTTATTATAATTTGGGTGATTATAAGGCTTCAAAAGTAGCAATACAGAATAGCCTGGAGGATTATCCCGATACTAAGTTCCGTGAAGAATTATTATTCCTCAAGCTTAAATCACAATTTTTATTGTCCGAGAATAGTGTGGCTGAAAAACAAAAAGAAAGGTACCAGACTACTCTGGATGAATATTATTCTTTTATTGAAGAATTTCCCGGAACCAATTATCAAAAAGAGGTTGAGAAAATATATGAATCGACTGCAGTTTTTCTAAAAATTGAAACAACAAACATAAATTAAGATATGGACTATAAAAAAACACAGGCTTCAACTACAACTATTACCCGCGACCTGAACAAAATGGAGGAGAAGACAGGTAATATTTATAAAACAGTGATTATTTGTGCTAAAAGAGCTAACCAGATCAGTGTTGAACTGAAACATGAGCTTAATAGCAAACTTGAAGAATTTGCATATTATACTGATAACCTCGAAGAAGTATTTGAGAACCGGGAACAGATTGAGATATCAAAATTTTATGAAAAACTTCCGAAACCATCATTAATTTCCTTACAGGAATATATTGATGATAAAATATATTTCAGAGAACCGGATGAAGAGGAATAGCATGAAAAAAAAAACAATACTCTTCATAGTAATAATACTTTCAGCATATGTTTTATCGTCTGCACAGGAGCTTAATTGTAATGTGCAGGTAGTTACCCAGCAAATACAGGGAACAAATAAAAAAATTTTTCAAACACTCCAGGCAGCGATTTATGAATTTGTTAATACCCGTACCTGGACAAATAATGTTTACAGTTATAGTGAACGTATTGAATGTAATATTCTGATAAATCTTACTGATCAGATATCATCAGACGAATTCAAAGGAACAATCCAGGTGCAGGCCAGAAGGCCGGTTTTCAATACTACCTATAACTCTACAGTGTTTAATTTTATTGATAATAACTTTCATATACGATATGTGGAATTTGAGCCTCTTGAATTCAATGAAACATCTTATCTGTCTAACCTGACATCCATTCTTGCTTATTATATATATATTATTATCGGTCTTGATAATGATTCTTTTTCCTTTGAAGGCGGATCTTTATGTTTTGAGAAAGCTGAAGCAATTGTGATGAATGCCCAGAATGCTCCTTATGCCGGATGGAAACCATATGAAGGATCGGGTAACAGGAACCGCTATTGGCTTGTTAAAAATATTCTGGATGTGGAGTATTCTCCTGTGAGAGAATTTTTTTATCGTTATCACAGGATGGGGCTTGATAAGCTGGAAAGTGCCACTAATGAAGCGAGAATTGAAATTATTGAAGGACTGAGACTCCTGCAGGAAGTGTACCGGAAAAAACCGGATCCGTATCTTTTTCTGCTTCAGATTATTTTTGATGCTAAAGCAGATGAGTTTGTGAATATCTTTTCCGAATCTTTCACTGAAGAAAAGGGCAGGGTTTTAAAAATACTTAAAGAAATGGACCCCTCAAATTCACGGAAGTATGAAAAAATAAATAGTGAAACATAATCAGTATGTCAAATGTCAGATGTCAAATAACTCATAACCTTTTAACCCGTAACCCGTCTTACTTTCAACTTTCAACTTTTAACTCTTTACAATGCTCAAATCTCTTTCAATCCAAAATTACGCTCTGATACAGCAACTTGACATAAATTTCAATTCAGGGCTTTCCATTATTTCCGGTGAAACAGGAGCGGGAAAATCAATTATTCTTGGTGCACTTTCGCTTATCCTCGGACAGCGGGCTGATAAACAATTATTAAGAAATAAGGAGAAGAAATGTGTTGTTGAAGGGGCATTTGGAATTAGTGAATATAAGTTGCAGGGGTATTTCAGGGATAATGATCTTGATTATGAAGAACTTACTACCTTGCGGCGGGAGATCAACAGCAATGGTAAGTCAAGGGCATTTATTAATGATTCTCCTGTTAAGCTTAATATATTAAGAGACCTTTCTCTGCGGTTGATAGATATCCATTCACAGCACGAAAACCTGGAACTGACAAATAATCTTTTTCAGCTTAATGTGATTGACATTTTTGCCCGTCATTCAGATCTGGTTGAGGGTTATATTATTAATTACAAACAGTATCGCGAACTGGAAAAGAAATTATCTGTGCTTAGCAATACTGCACAGCAATCGAAGCAGGACCTTGATTATTTTCAGTTTCAATTTAACCAGCTTGAAGATGCACATCTTGAGTCCGGTGAGCAGGAAAAGCTTGAAGAGGAACTAAAAACCCTTAATCATGCTGAAGAGATAAAAACAAACCTTGGAAATGCAACTTTTATCCTTGCTAATAATGAAAATGCATTGCTGACTCGTTTAAATGAAACAGTGCAGCTATTAGGAAAAATTAAATCATTTTTTTCAAAAGCCGGGGAACTCCACCATCGTCTTGAAAGTTCACATATTGAACTGAAGGATATTGTTATTGAAATAGAACAACTTAATGAGGGGGTGGAACATAATCCCAACAGAGCAACAGAAGTAAATGAAAGGTTAGACCTGATTTATTCACTTCAGCAAAAACACAGGGTTGAAACAGTCAATGAGCTAATTGGTATCAAAAATAAACTTCAAAAGAAGATTGATGAAGTTACTTCATATGATACTGAAATTAAAAAGCTTGAAAAAGAGGTGGATTCTCAAAAGAAAAGATTGGAAAATGTGGCAACAGAGCTTCATAAAAGCCGGTTAAGCGTGATCCCTGAAATGGAGTCGCATTTAACAGGAATGCTTCAACAATTAGGGATGCCAAACGGAAAGTTCAGGATAAATCATAAAGATACTGATGACTATACGCCAACCGGTATTGATAAGGTAATTTTCTTGTTTTCAGCAAATAAGCAATCTGATCTGCAGGATATCTCGGTTGTTGCTTCGGGGGGAGAATTATCCAGGGTTATGCTTAGTCTTAAGTCTCTTATTACAGGTTCATCCGGACTGCCAACAATAATTTTTGATGAGATTGACAGCGGGGTGTCAGGTGATATTGCCGACAGGGTAGGGAATATTCTAACAGAGATGGCTAATAATATGCAGGTGATCAATATTACACACCTTCCCCAGATAGCCAGCAAAGGAAAGAATCACTATAAAGTTTATAAAAAAGATGAAGGAGATTCAACAAATACTTACATTAAATTACTGAATACTGAAGAGAGACTGGAGGAGGTTGCCAAACTGCTTAGTGGTAAAGAACTTACCGATGCTGCCCTTAAGAATGCACGGGAACTATTGAAGAAGAGTTGAGTTTGCACCAATCTAAAAAACATGTTTTATGGCATATAATCTATTAAAAGGAAAAAAGGGCATTATTTTCGGAGCATTGAACGATAAATCAATAGCCTGGAGGGTTGCAAAAAAAGCTCATGAAGAGGGAGCTGAATTCGTACTTACGAACACTCCTGTAGCCTTGCGTTTTGGAACCCTTGAAAAATTAGCTGAAGATACCGGATCGCAAATAATACCTGCAGATGCAACAAAATCTGAAGATATTGAGAATGTGATACGGAAATCTATGTATATTTTGGGTGGTAAGGTTGACTTTATCCTCCATTCAATAGGTATGTCACCTAATGTCAGGAAAGGATTTACCTATGATAATCTAAGGTATGATAACTTCCTTAAGACTTTAGATATTTCAGCATTATCATTCCACAAAATTCTTTTATTTGCCAGGAAGCATGATGCTATAAACAAATGGGGATCAGTTGTTGCTCTTTCATATGTTGCAGCACAACGTACTTTGTTCGGATACAACGATATGGGTGATGCAAAAGCACTGCTTGAGTCTATTGCCAGAAGTTTTGGTTATATGTATGGAAGAGACAAAAAGATCAGGGTTAATACCATCTCTCAATCACCAACCAAAACAACAGCGGGAAGTGGCGTAAAAGGTATCGATTCACTTTTTGATTTTACTGAAAGGATGTCACCTCTTGGTAATGCCACTGCTGATGATTGTGCAAACTATTGTGTTACCCTTTTCTCTGATCTTACTAAAAAAGTGACAATGCAAAATCTATATCATGATGGCGGCTTCTCCAGTATGGGTATGAGCCAGAGAGCATTAACACAATACGATAAAAGCTTTAGTGATCGTAAGTGATAGTGCTAATAGTTTAAAACAGGTAATTCAAACCAATATACAATCCGGAATTTCCGTCTTCTGCATTAGTTGTTTTGCCAAAATCACAGGCAACAATAAAGTTCTGATTCAAGACTACTCTTAATCCTGCACCATAGCATAAATGAAGACCATCTTCTTCCTGGTTGAAGTAGTTATCATATTCATTAGCCGGTACTAAGGATGTGTCAAATTCTATGGGAGATGTGACTTTCCCGCCATCGACAAATGTATTAAGGGCAAGATACAGGTTCTGATTCAGGAACCTGCCATGAAAAAATTTCCAGCGTAATTCCAGGTTACCATAAATAAATCCATCTCCAACAACCCGGTTCCTTAATATCCCTCTGACTGATTTACCCCCTCCGAGACCTTCTGAAAAAGCTCCTTTTAAAACAGATGTAATCATTAACGGTTGAGCGAAAAATGGCGGATCTCCGGATATTGTACCCTGGTAACCTAATCTGTAGGTAAACGAAAGATCATTTTTAATAATTGTGAAATACTGCCTGTGAGTAATGGCTATTTTTGTGTGTGGATAATCTTTGTTGCCAAGAAATGAAGGGGCTGTTTGTAAAACCACTTCTGTCCATATTCCACTCATCGGGTTAGGTTCATTATCGCGCGTATCATAAGATAGGCCAAGCTTAAGGTAGGTTAACGGACCTCCCTTTATCTCTTTATCAGGAATAATCCCCCATAAAACATACTTGTCGTACAAGCCGTCAACATCCGGAAGTTTATCTTCTTCATCCTTGCCCTCATTCAGGTTATCAATATCAACCGGATTAACATCAAAATGGTAGTAAGTAAAACCTGCTACCCATCCCAGTTTTTCTCCAATCAGTTTACCCTGGAAATCAGTTTTGAAACGGAATAATTTTCTTTCATGCTTATAAAAAACACGTGAAATATAAGCAGCATCCTCATCATCTTGCCATACAGGGTTATATTTTGATTCATACCCGTTAAATCCATAGAAATCAAGTGCTTTATCTGTAAGCAGACTAATATCAACCGAGGTTCGAATGCCTTTTATAAGTTGGTCTGAATCATAGAAAAACCGGTTAATCCCGGATCCTTTTGTGAATCGTGATACCTCAAAATAGAGAGAATGGTCGAATTTAGGGTACCTGCTTCCGTCTCCGTAGTTGTACAGATTCACAAGCGCTCCGTATTGAAATCCAAGGTCTGAATTAAAGGTGATGGTTGGCAGAGCTCCAAAAGTCCAGCCGGTCTTTATGGTTTCCTGTTGTTGTGATCCCTCTTTTTCTTCCTGCGAAAAAGATGTTCCTGTTGCGATAATTAAAACCGCACAGAGTGAAATAATAATTCGTTTCATAAAGTGTAGATTAGAATAACTTTGCAAAGTAATAAAAATTCAATAAATAAAAACAAATTAACCGCTAAGTGAACTCTTTGCGAACTCTTCTTCCTAATTTTTAATTTCTAATTTTTAATTTCTAATTCTATTACATTTTCTTATTATCTTCGTAGCCTGAATATAATCCAGATATGCTGCTAATCAAAAACATAAAATCTCTTGTTCAGGTAGTTGATAATCCGGGTAAATGGGCTGCCGGTGAAAATATGAGCAGGTTGAGTGTGCTGGATAATGCTTATTTGCATATTAAAGATGGACTGATTAGTGATTATGGAGAAATGTCAGGCCTTTCTCAAAATTTAATGAATGGTGAAGTGATTGATGCGTCCGGCAAACTTGTTTTTCCATCATTTTGCGATTCTCATACACATCTGGTTTATGCAGGAAGCCGGGAGATTGAGTATATGGACAAGATCCGTGGTTTATCATACGAAGAGATTGCAAAACGCGGTGGAGGTATTCTTAATTCGGCAAAATTACTACACAATACAAGTGAAAATTCCCTGTTTGAGCAAGCCCTGGTAAGAATTAACGAGATAATTGGAATGGGAACAGGCGCTGTTGAAATAAAAAGTGGTTATGGATTGACAGTGGCAGATGAACTGAAAATGCTGAGGGTTATCCGTCGTTTGAAAGGATCAACACCTTTAACAATTAAATCAACATTCCTTGGGGCACATGCTTTTCCGGCAGAATATAAATCTGACCCTGATAAATATGTTGATCTGGTAATAAATGAGATGATACCTGCGGTGGCTACCGAAGATCTTGCCGACTATATTGATGTGTTTTGTGACCGTGGGTTTTTTACAGTTGACCAGACCGATAAGATCCTTATAGCAGGAATGAAATATGGTCTGCGCCCGAAGATACATGCCAATGAACTGGATTTCTCAGGCGGAATACAGGTGGGAGTGAAGAATAATGCTTTATCGGTCGATCATCTTGAATATACGGATGAGAAGGAGATTGAAACTTTACTAAACTCCGGTACAATGCCAACTGTTCTTCCAGGGGCAAGTTTTTTCCTGGGAATGAAATATGCACCGGTACGGAAAATGATAGAAGCAGGTTTACCCGTTGCTCTTGCCTCAGATTATAATCCGGGCTCTTCTCCTTCAGGGAATATGAAATTTATAATGTCATTAGGTTCGGTAAACCTTCGTATGCTGCCGGAAGAGGTAATAATTGCTGTTACATTAAATGGTGCCTATGCCATGGGAGTGGAAGATAAGCTGGGTACAATCACACGCGGGAAGGTTGCAAATGTGTTTATTACAAAAGAGATACCTGGCTATGAATTTATGCCATACGCCTATGGAAGTGATCTGATTGAT
>JAGGXD010000204.1 GCA_021163295.1 Bacteroidales bacterium | reverse complement strand
CTGGCCCACCTGTCAACATTATAACGCTTTAGCCGTTTTTGAAGCACTTTGTTTCTTCTTTTTTGTTCTTCAACAGGCATTAATATTGCCAGTTTGATAGCTTCTGCGATTTCTTCTAAATTATTAGGGTTAATAATCAATGCTTCATTCATTTCATGTACAGCGCCGGCTGTTTCGCTTAAAATCAACACTCCACTGCCGTCAGGTTTTGATGCAACAAACTCTTTGGCTGTCATACTCATTCCATCACGAATTGGAGTGATCAAAGCAATATCTGCTGCAGTGTATAATTCAATTAGATCATCCAGTTCAAATGGTCTGTACAGGTACCAAACAGGCATCCAGTTAATTGTTCCATAATTTCCGTTGATCCTGCCAACAAGTTCGTCAACTTCTCTTTTCAGATTATGATACATTTCTCCTGTTTCTCCGGTTGAAACAGCTATTAAGATTAAACTTACTTTGCCACAGAATTCCGGGTTATTCCGGAGAAAAATCTCAAAAGCTTTTAACCGGTCAGGAATTCCTTTTGTGTGTTCAAGATTACTGGTTGATAAAATTAATTTCCTGCCATCTCCGGGAGAAAAATATTTTTCAATTTCTTTACTGATTTCTGATTTTTTCTCAGCCGGTTTGTTTTTTTCAAGTATAGCAGCTTCCTGGAATTTCTCAAAATCAACTCCTTTTGGATAAGCATCTACCTTTAGAGTTCTTTCGTGGATTTGTATTCTGTTAAAAACAGAATCATGCCCAAGTATTCTTCTTACACAACTTAAAAAGTGCCTGACATAGTTGTAAGTATGAAAAGCAATCAGATCGGCACCAAGCATACCCTCCAGGATTTTAACCCGCCATGGTAAAAGCCTGAAAATTTCATATGAGGGAAAAGGTATATGAATAAATATTCCTATGGAAATTTCGGAACGTTTATCCCTGATCATTCCGGGCAGAAGTAGCAAATGGTAATCATGGATCCATATCCTGTCCCCTTCATTTACATGTTGAATTATTTTTTCTGCATAATAACGGTTAACTTTAATATATGCATCCCAGTATTTTTCAACATATACAGCATTCTGTGTAAAATAATGAAAAAGAGGCCATATAGTTTCCTTCGAAAAACCATGAACAGAATCATTTATAACATTCCAATCGGCAAAAACAGGGATACAATTGTATTCCAAAAGTTCTTTTTCCAGGGTTTCTTTCTCATAGCCGGAAAGCCTGTAATGATCAATATTGGTTAACCCTATCCATTTTGTGTTATATTGCTTGTAAAATTTTTCGAGTCCTGATTTAACCGGCTCTTCTTTAAAAGTAATTTTAAAACCATTTCTGCTTTTCTCAATAAGAACAGGCAGTTGATTTGAAACAACAAATAAATTTTCCATGACACATAACATTAGGATTATCTAAGTTAAGAAAAAATTGTATTTTAGAACCAGATAGTGTTCCGGAATTCGAAAACAAATATTTTTTACCAACGATAATTTATATTCTTATGAAACAATTTGATGCGGTAATATTTGATCTGGATGGTGTAATAACACAAACAGCGAAGGTACATGGGATGGCATGGAAAAAAATGTTTGATGAATTCTTATTTTCCAGGAAGAAAAGATTTAATGAACCCTTTAAAGAATTTACACATGAAGGAGATTACCTTCCTTTTGTTGACGGTAAGCCCAGGTATAAAGGGGTTGAATCTTTCCTGGAATCAAGGGGAATAAATATTCCTTTTGGAGACCCTGAAGATTCTCCTGATATGGAAACAGTATGTGGGTTAGGTAATGCCAAAAATGAATTTTTCAACAAGGTACTGGAAAAAGATGGAGCCGAAGTTTTTGAATCTACCATTTCCCTCATCCATAAGTTAATAAATATTGGTGTAAAAATTGGTGTTGCTTCTTCAAGTAAGAATTGTAAACCTATTCTTGAATCGGTTAATCTTATTGACCTGTTTGAAACACGGATTGATGGAGTAATATCTGCCGAATTGGGGTTAAAGGGGAAACCCGAACCTGATATTTTCACTACTGCCTGCGATAACCTTGGTGTGGATTATCATAGAGCTGTTGTTGTTGAAGATGCTGTATCGGGGGTACAGGCAGGATTAAATGGGGGTTTTGGTCTTACCCTGGGAATTGCCAGGGAGGATAATGCCACCGAACTTTTAATAAATGGAGCAGATATTGTTGTCGAAGATCTTTCTGAAATCAGTATTGATACAATAAATGAATGGTTTATTAAAGGTCTGGAAAATAAAAAATGGACTTTAAATTATTATGATTACAATCCTGAAAATGAACGGTCCCGTGAAGCATTATTAGCAATTGGGAACGGTTTTTTTGGCACAAGAGGAGCGATGGAAGAAAGCAAAGCCAACAAAATAAATTATCCCGGCACCTATATAGCGGGATTATTTAACCGACTTGTTTCCAGGGTTGCAGACCGGGATATTGAAAATGAAGATCTTGTTAATGTATCAAACTGGCTTCAGGTTAATATTAAACCGGAGAATGGAGAATGGTTAAATTTCGGGAAAGAACCGAATTTTGAAATTGAGAAAATTCACCGGAAACTGGATTTCAGAACCGGACTTCTAACCCGGCATATAATAATTAAAGATAAACAGGGAAGACGAACAGAAATTCTGTCTAAAAGATTTGCAAGCATGGATAATCCTCATATTGCCGGTATCCGTTATGAAGTATCTCCATTAAATTATCAGGGACCTTTATTAATCAGGTCAGGATTGTATGGTGATCATATAAATGCCGGTGTAGAAAGATACCGGCAGTTGAAGCAGAAACACCTTGAACCGGTTCTGCAAAATGGAGAAAAAGGGAAAATATTCCTGGTTGTCAAAACAAATAATTCTGATATAGCAATTGCTCAAAATGCCCGCCACAATATTTTAATTGATAATAAAAAAACGGAAATAGAAAGTAATATTAAAACCGGGAAAGGGTGGGTGACTGCTGATTTTAGTATTAGTCTTGAAAAAAAACAAAAAATCACACTTGAAAAGCTTGTTTCTATTCACACATCAAAGGATAAGGGGAATCAGAGTCCTTTACACAGTGCTGAAAAAGATATTAAATCGGCAGACTCATGGAGCGGGATGTTTGAGAGATCGGTTAATAAATGGGGAAAGTTATGGGGAAATTTGGATATAGAAATTGATCATGATCCCAATTCCCAAAAACTTGTTCGTTTACATATATATCATATGCTTGTAACCGCTTCAGAACACTTTACTGATCAGGATGCCGGAATACCGCCCAGGGGTCTTCATGGAGAGGCATACCGGGGCCACATTTTCTGGGACGAATTGTATATTCTTCCTTTGTATAATATAAATATGCCAGAAGTTACAAAAGCATCCCTTATGTATCGTTACAGAAGACTTGATAAAGCAAGAGAATATGCAAAAGAACAGGGATATAAAGGAGCAATGTTTCCCTGGCAAAGCGGGAGTGATGGCAGGGAAGAGACCCAGATTATTCATCTTAATCCTTTATCCGGGGAATGGGGTGATGATTATAGCTCATTACAAAGACATATATCTATTGCACTGGCTTATAATGTCTGGAACTATTTCTCGGCAACCCGTGATAAAGAATTTATGCTTAATTATGGTATAGAGTTGTATTTAGAGATTTGTCGTTTCTGGGCAAGCAAAGCCGAATTTAACAGTGAATCAGGCAGATACTCTATTTGCAAAGTTATGGGACCGGATGAATTTCATGAAAAATTCCCCGGTTCTGAAGAGGGAGGTATAAAGAACAATGCATATACAAATATTATGGTAAGCTGGCTCTTTAAAAAAGCAGAAAGCTTATATGAACTGCTTCCCGGAGATAAAATGAAAGAAACATGTAAGAAACTTCGTTTTGAAGAAGAAGAAATTCAAAAATGGCAAGTGATAAGGAAGAAACTAAAACTGGAAATATCCGGTGAGGGTTTAATTGCTCAATTTGAGGGATACTTTAAATTGAAAGATCTTGACTGGGATTATTATCGTAAGAAGTATAAAGACATCCATCGCCTTGACAGGATTTTAAAAGCCGAAGGGAAATCACCTGATGATTATAAATTATCAAAACAAGCCGACCTGTTAATGTTATATTATAATCTTGATAAAGAAGAGGTTGAAGAGGTTATAGGAGAGATGGGATATAAATTGCCGGATAATTATTTTGAAACCAATTTTGATTATTACATTAACAGAACAACACATGGCTCAACACTTAGCCGGTTGGTTCATGCATATCTGGCAAACATAACTAACAGAAGAAGTCTTAGTATGCAATTGTTTCAGGAAGCGTTAACAAGTGATTATGTCGATATACAGGGGGGTACAACAGGAGAAGGAATCCATTGCGGTGTAATGGCAGGAACAGTATGCCTGGTGTTAAATTCATATGCCGGTCTTAATCTACGATCAGATATAGTGAAAATTTGCCCGAAACTTCCGGAATCCTGGGATAAGATTACATTTGGATTTAAATTCAGAGATGAACATTACCGATTGGTGGTCAGGGAAAAAGAAATTGAAATTTTAGCAAAAAGTCCTTCCAGGAAAGAAATTATTATTCATCTTTGCGGAAAGGAATTTCCCATTCCGGTTAACGTAAATAGAAAAGTAAATATTAATTGAAATAGGAACTAATCAGTCGGCAATCCGCAGTCCACAGTCGGCAAAAAAGTAAATAGCAATAAAACAATTTAAACACAATGGCAACTGGATTTAGAAACTTAACTGTATATAAAAAAGCCTTTGCTCTTGCGATGGATATTTATCACGTCAGCAAAAAATTTCCTAAAGATGAACTTTACTCTTTGACTAATCAGATAAGAAGATCCTCAAGATCTGTTTGTTCAAATATTGGTGAAGGATATCGTAAACGTCTGTATGAAGCTCATTTCGTAAGCAAGATTTCTGATTCAGATATGGAAAACACTGAAACCCAGGTTTGGCTTGATTTTGCACTTTCCTGTGAATATATGCCAAAAGAAATTTATGATGATTTTAATGAACGATCAAAAGAAATCGGACGATTACTTAATCATATGATTCAAAATCCTGAGAAGTATAAATAGTTCGGTCTTCAGTTTGCCGACTGCCGATTGAAGACTGCCGACTTAATAATGTAAAGTTTAATAAGATTAATCATTTTAAGTATTCAAATATAAGGCACTAAATAGTTACGAAAATCAAAACAATATGCTTGGAGATGTATTATTGATTAAAGAAATTCATAAAGAAGCTGCAAGAGTAATAAAGAAAAGAATTATTGCCGATCTTAAAGAAAAAGACAGACGATACAGATATATTGTTGCAATTTCGGGTGAATCAGGTTCGGGCAAATCAGAACTGGCTCATACTTTAGGCACTTTTTTGAAGGAAGACAGAATAAGAGTAAAAGTTATTCATACGGATGACTATTATAAAGTTCAACCCTTGTTAAGAACTGAATGGCGACGGACAAAAGGATTTGATAAAATTGGTATTAATGAATACGACTGGGTTAAAATAAGAAAAACCATCCGTGACTATAAAGAAGGACAGGAGTGCATGATGCCCTGTATTGATGTAATTCCTGAGCAGGTGGATAAGCTGATCACAGATTTTGAAAAAATCGACCTTTTAGTTATTGATGGTCTTTATGCAATTAAAACCGATGATCTTGATCTGAGAGTGTTTATTGACCTGACCTACCAGGAAACAAAGATCTCTCAGATAGAAAGACTGAAGGAAACTTATAATAAAGAAAGAATGGCAGTGTTGGAGCGGGAGCATATAAATGTAAAATCGTTGAAACCACTGGCCGACCTGATCGTTAATAAAAGTTATAAAGTTGTTGAACCGGATGATAATAACAACAATAATAACGGTCAGAATGGCTTTTCTATTTAGGATCTTTTTATAACCAATTTATTAATGGTCACATAAATTTGTTGTAGTTTCAAGAGTTCCATTCAGGAAATTTTGAACAATTTCATCAGGAGATTCCTGAGGAGCACCGGTATGCACATTAATTCTGTTGTGTTTAAAATTATCAATTGCCTTTTGTCCCATTCCTCCTGCAATAACATCAGTAACATCTTGTTTATTAAGTAATTCCGGATAAAGATCAGGCTGGTGAGGCGGAGATGTAATAATTTCCCTTTTTTTCACCTCACCACCCCCTGTTTCATAAATATAGAAATATTCACAATGTCCAAAATGAATGCCCAGTAAATTATTTGTTGAAGGTATTGCGATTTTTTTCATGTAAGGAATTTTTTCTTTATTTATTCAATTCCTGAACCCTTTTATTAATACTATCAAGCTCCTTCTGGAGTTGATCTGATTGGGTTTTGAGTGATTGAATTTCCTCTTCTTTAGTTAAAGGATGTGATTCATAGTCATATTGAGGATAAAGTGGTGTTCCTCTTCTTCCCCATCCGAAACCGAATCCTCGTCCCAGCCCCCTCATTACTCCTCTGCCCCGGCCATAACCGAATCCACGATTAGCAAACCGGGGTGTTTCATTTCCGGCACAGTATCCTGCACCACGTCCTGTCATTGAACCTCTTCCTTCAGGTCCTGTTCTGTCAAATCCTGGCATAATAACCTCCTTTTTTTAGTTATATATAAATTAGTAATGTATCATGTTTTGTTTACAATTTGGACAAATATGCAGGTTACAGGGTTTCCCCGGTTCATGGAGGATTTTTGTGCCGCAACGGGGACAAATGCAAAAATCAGACCCTGTCCTTCCTCTCCCCCTGTGTCTTCTACCTGCTCTCCAGTTTTCAACCATTGTGTTTATATGATCAATATCTTCAGAATTGCAATTTGTACATTGTTTCGGATCTTCGGGGGCTAATGTAAATACATGGAAACACCTGTTACACCGGTACCATGGTTTGTCAAAATTCACATCTCCACCCTCAATATTAATAGACCTTCCTTCAACAAATGCCCGCGCAATTTTTTTTCTAACGCTTTCATAAATACGTGTAAAAGTAGGTCTGGAAACCCCCATACTCCTTGCCCCGGCAGCATGTAATAGCCCATCGTAATCAACCAGTTTAAATGCCTCATATTCCTCGATCTGCAGTGATACCGGATCTTTATGTTCACCCGAAATTCCAATGGGTTGATATCCCTGTATTCTTGGGGGTGTGTCAATATTCCTGAATCTTCTTGGTCTTGGAGACATATTAAAAATAGTTATCTGTTTTCAGTACAAATATAATGAACATATGTTCATAATCCAAATTATATTACATTTTTTTATCTTTGTTAAACTGTTTTATTATTTGTATTATACAAATGGTACGTTTTATAGAAGATTTTATTAGTTTATTTTATCCAAAACTATGTGCTGCTTGTGGTGCTCATTTATTACAACAGGAGAAGTATGTTTGCACGCAATGCTTATACAATTTACCAAGGACGAATTATCATTACACTAATGGAAATCCTGTTGAGCAGGCTTTCTGGGGAAGAACGGAAATAATTGCGGCAACAGCATATTATTTCTTTGAGAAAGAAAATAGGTTCGCGAAAATAATTCACGAGCTAAAATACCGCGGAAAAAAAGAAATAGGAATTGAAATGGGTAAAATATTTGGGGCGGAATTAAAAGAAAATTCCCGCTTCGACGAAGTAGATTTGATAATTCCTGTTCCATTACATTGGAAAAAGCAGAAGAAAAGAGGATATAACCAGAGTGAGTTTATTGCCTCAGGAATAGCTGAAAGCATGGGCAAACCAATAGATGTTAACATTTTGTACAGGGCAGTGGAAACAGAAACCCAAACCCGGAAATCACGGTATGAAAGATGGGAAAATGTAGAAAATATTTTCAGCCTGAGATCTGCTGATAAGATAGACGGGAAACACATCCTTCTGGTTGATGATGTAATTACTACAGGGGCGACTCTTGAATCCTGTGCAACAACATTGTTAAAGGGAAATAATACGAAGGTTAGTATAGCTACTTTGGCAATGGCATGATAAAGAAAAGTTGAGGAGTTGAGAAGTTGAGGAGAAGAGGTGATAGAAGAAATTAAAAATTAGAAATTAGAAATTAAAAAGTAATAAAAAAAAGGGTATGAAAAATCAATTGTATTTATTATGTGTTATAGTATTAATAGGCTATAGTTGTACGGATGAGAAAACGGATCAAAAAAACACTTCGGTACAAATCATCGGTCAGGAAATTATTATTCCCAGGGCAAAACTGTCAGACAAAATTAAAGGAGGATGGGCAGGTCAGGTAATTGGTTGTACATACGGCGGACCAACAGAATTCAGATTTAACGGAACAATGATACAGGAGTACCAGCCAATACCATGGTATGATGGATATATTAAAAGCTGGTATGATAATGCTCCGGGACTGTATGATGATATTTATATGGACCTGACTTTTGTTGAGGTTTTTGAAAACGAAGGACTGGATGCTCCGGCACTATCGCATGCAAAAGCATTCGCCAATGCCGGGTATATGCTATGGCATGCAAATCAAGCAGCCCGATATAATATACTTAACGGAATCAATCCTCCGGAGTCAGGGTACTGGACAAATAACCCGCATGCAAATGATATCGATTTCCAAATTGAAGCTGATTTTGCCGGACTTATGTCGCCAGGAATGGTTAATTCTGCGACAGAGGTTTGCGATAAAGTAGGACATATAATGAATTACGGTGACGGATGGTATGGAGGTGTGTATGTTGCAGCAATGTATTCTCTCGCATTTGTTTACAATGATGTAGAACATATAGTTAGCGAAGCATTAAAAACCATTCCTGAGCAAAGTCAGTTTTATCAGTGTGTTAATGATGTAATAAACTGGTATCATCAATATCCAAATGACTGGAAAGCAACATGGTTTGAAGTAGAAAAGAAATGGTCTTCTGATATAGGATGTCCTGATGGAGTATTCAGGGCTTTTAATATTGATGCAAAAATTAATGCTGCCTATATAGCAATCGGACTTCTTTACGGAGAAGGAGATTTTGGAAAAACTGTTGATATCAGCACTCGTTGCGGACTGGATTCTGACTGTAATCCTGCAAGCGCAGGGGGAATCCTGGGAACAGTATTGGGATATAGTAATATTCCGGAATATTGGAAAATGGGACTTGTGGAAGTTGAAGATATCGATTTTAAATATACTTCAATTTCTCTGAACGATGTTTACAAAATGGGTTATAAACATGCCATTAAAATGATTGAAAAAAATGGGGGGACTATTGGTGAAGTTAATCTGGAAATCATGCTTCAGGTACCGGAAGTCGTGAAATTTGAACAGGCATTTGAAGGACATTTCCCTGTTGAAAGAAAACAGGTGGATTGGGGAAAGAAAACGATGAACAAAGAGAATCCCGAATATGTTTTTGAGTTTGAAGGGATAGGATTTGTTTTAACAGGAAATTCACAAAAAGATGATAAAATGGTTGAAGATTATACACATATTGCAGAGATATATATTGATGGTGAATTATCAGAAACAGTGAATCTTCCTACATCTTTTACTACCAGGAGACATGATATTTGCTGGAAATATAAACTGACGAAACAAAAACATAAAGTAAGGGTGAAGCTGATTAATCCCAAACCTGGATATAAGCTCTGGTTAGGGGATATTGTTGTTTACTCAGACGAACAAAAGATATACAATAAATAAATTATTAAACTTATAATCAACCAACCATGTATATAGTTTCTTCTTACACTCTGGCAATAGTCTTTACAATAATAACCATGTTGTGCTGGGGATCGTGGGCTAACACTCAGAAGCTTGCCGGTAAAACGTGGCGCTTTGAACTTTTTTACTGGGATTATGTAATTGGGATACTGTTTCTTTCCCTGATTTCTGCCTTTTTATTAGGAAGCTTTGGAGAGAATGGGAGAAGTTTTATTGAAGATATTAAACAGGCGGAATGGAACAACCTGTCAAATGCATTTCTTGGAGGTGTGGTTTTTAACCTGGCTAACATACTCCTGGTTGCAGCTATTGCCATTGCCGGAATGTCTGTTGCATTTCCTGTGGGTATTGGAATTGCCCTGGTTTTTGGTGTGTTAATTAATTATATCGCTGCACCGTATGGCGATGCTGTTATCCTTTTTTCCGGGATAGGATTGATAGCTATAGCAATTATTCTTGATGCTGTTGCTTATAAAAAGTTAACTAAAACGAAGAAGAAGGTATCAACAAAAGGGATTGTTTTGTCCATTTGTGCAGGGGTTTTAATGGCATTGTTTTACAGGTTTGTTGCCAGTTCAATGTCAAATGATTTTGTGAACCCTGCTTCGGGCAAACTTACTCCATATACCGCTGTATTCATTTTTGCAATTGGCATATTAGCAAGTAATTTTATTTTCAATACTGTTTTTATGAAGAAACCTGTTGAAGGAGAGCCTGTTACGTATAGACAATACTTTAGTGGAAGTTTGAAAGTTCATTCAACAGGGGTTCTTGGTGGTATTATCTGGTGTATTGGAATGTCTTTGAATATTATTGCAGCAGGGAAAGCAGGATATGCTATTTCTTATGGGTTAGGACAGGGGGCAACACTAATTGCCGCCCTATGGGGTGTGTTTATATGGAAAGAGTTTAAAGACGCTCCAGGTGGGACAAATATATTGTTAACCCTGATGTTTGTTTGTTTTGTGATAGGATTAGGATTGGTAGTATATGCCGGGGTATAAATTTCCTTGTTTTTGGTCAGGCGGATAATATCATCTATCAATTGTTGGTTTCTCCCCACTTAAATGAATCAGTTTTTATATCTGCCAGTTGCAATATACGATCCACAACAGTATCAACAAGATCTTCGATACTACCTGGTTTATTATAAAATGAAGGGCTGGCGGGACAAATAATACCACCTGCCTCGGTTATAATTTTCATGTTATTAATATGGATAAGATTAAATGGTGTTTCCCTGGGTACAAGAATAAGTTTTTTCCTCTCTTTCAGAATAACATCAGATGCCCGGGTTATAAGATTGTCTGATGTACCGGTTGCAATACGGCCAAGAGTTCCCATTGAGCATGGACAGATTATCATAATATCATAACCAGCGGATCCGGAAGCAAAAGGAGCAAAAAAATCATTTTTTTTATAAATATTAAAGGGTATAGATTGTTCGGGATCTGTGTCCAGTTCGTATTTCCATACTTCTTTGGCGTTATCAGAAAAAACAACATCAATCTTTTCAATCTGATTTTTCAGTGTTACAAGTTTTTCAAACAGGGTTTTTGCATATATTGCACCACTGGCACCGGTAACTCCGATAATAATTTTATGATCTTTTCTCATTTCAATAACAAAGATAATTTAATCTAATTGGGTAGTTAGTTTATTTATCAGTTTACGAACACCTGTCGCGGCAGTTTCTTTAAAAAAGATAACATTCAGTCCGTGTGGAACATAGATATCTGCAGGGTCGATAAGATATATTTCACAATTTTCCGGTGCATAATTAATCAATCCTGCTGCGGGATAAACATTCAGGGATGTTCCTATTACAACAAGAACATCTGCTGTTCCGGTTATTCTGGCTGCATCTTCAATTGCAGGTACTGCCTCACCAAACCAGACAACATGTGGTCTGAGTTGTGAGCCTTTTTCACACCTGTCTCCTTTTTTTAGTTCCCATCCGTCAATTTCATAAACAAGAGCCGGGTCAACAGTACTTCTTGCTTTTCTTATTTCCCCATGTAAGTGCAGAACTTTACTGCTGCCTGCTCTTTCATGCAAATCATCAACATTTTGTGTAATAATTTCAACATTAAATTTTTTTTCAAGTTCAACTAATCCCAGATGCCCTTTATTTGGTTCAGATTCAAGAAGTTGTTTCCTTCGTTCATTATAGAATCTTAATACAAGTTCTTGATTTGTTTCCCAGGCTTGCGGGCTGGCCACTTCAGTAACATCATATTGTTCCCACAGACCACCCATATCGCGGAATGTTTTTAGTCCGCTTTCAGCGCTCATTCCTGCACCCGATAGAACAACTAGTTTCTTCATATGGTTTTTGTTTAAAAAGAAAAAAAGATAACAGATAAATATACACAAATTTATGGCATGTATTTATTGTTCATCAGGAAATTGAATAGGTGACAAGTGGAAAAATGGAAAGATGGAATAATGGAAGATTGGGAAGAAAGAAAGAATAGAATAATTGAGAAATGGAACAATGAACAACGGAATGATAGGATGCTGGATTCCCCAGTATTCCAGTATTCCAACATTCCAGTATTCCAACATTCCAGTATAACTACGGATTATTTTAAAGAACTCTTATTATTTACCAGTAATCTCATAGATTAATATTATTTACTGAAAAATTATTATGTAAATTAGCATAGAATTATTTTAGTTATTATTATTTAAATAAAGGTTTGATTAACAGCAAAGCAGATGATTGACAGAGTTACAATTGAAAAAATAATGGACAGTGTTGAAATTGTTGATGTGGTACAGGATTTTGTTACATTAAAAAAAAGGGGAGTGAATTATGTTGGGCTCTGTCCGTTTCATAATGAAAAAACACCCTCTTTTACCGTTTCTCCGTCAAAAGGTATATATAAATGTTTTGGTTGTGGCAGTGGAGGTAATGCAGTAAACTTTATTATAGAACACGAACATTTAAGTTATCCGGAAGCGCTTAAATTTCTGGCAAGGAAATATAATATTGAAATTGTTGAGAAAGAACTTACAGCCGAAGAAGTTGAGCAAAAAAATCAGCGGGAGAGCATGCTGATTTTATCAAAATTTGCTGCCGGTAATTTTCACGAAAATCTGTTTAAACATCAGGAGGGGATATCTGTTGGGTTAAGTTATTTTAAAGAAAGGGGCTTTCGTCATGAAATACTGAAAGAGTTTAGTATTGGATATTGCCTGGAACAAAAGGATTCATTTACCAAAATTGCTCAAAAGTCGGGTTATAAACTTAATTACCTTATTCAAACCGGTCTTACTATAAAAAAGGAGAATTATACATTTGATCGTTTTAATGGCAGGGTTATTTTTCCTATTCATAGTTTATCCGGACAGGTAATAGGGTTTGGTGGGAGAACATTAAAAAAGGAACCAAAAGCAGCTAAATATTTAAATTCACCGGAATCGGATATTTACCATAAGAGCAGGGTATTATATGGCATTTTCCAGGCAAAGAAAGAAATTGTTAATAAAGAAAACTGTTTTCTGGTTGAAGGATATACTGATGTTCTTGCAATGCACCAGGCCGATATTCACAATGTTGTAGCCTCTTCGGGCACTTCACTTACTGTAGATCAAATTCGGCTTATTAAAAGGTTTGCGCCGAATATAACAATTCTGTTTGATGGGGATGAAGCCGGTATTAAGGCATCGCTAAGAGGGATTGATCTTATTCTTGAAGAAGGGTTGAATATAAAGGTAATATTATTACCACCGGGAGAAGATCCGGATTCCTATTCCCGGAAACTTAGCAGTAAGGAATTTAAAGAATTTCTTGTAGCAGAAGCAACTGATTTTATCCGTTTTAAAACCAACCTTTTACTTAAAGAAACAGGAGACGACCCGGTGAAAAAATCATCCCTGATACGGGATATTGTTCAGTCAATTGCTGCTATTCAGGATAGCATAAACCGATCGGTTTATATTAAGGAGTGCAGCATGTTGTTGAAAGTAGATGAAGGAGTATTGTACACGGAGGTAAATAAGATCCGCAGGAAAAGATCTGAACAAAGATATCGCGATATTTCAAGGCAAGAAGAAGAAATTAAGGAAAAGCCAGGAAAAAGGCAACCACAAGTTTTTCAGGAAACAACAGATGTCCAGGAAAAAGAGATCATTCGATTGCTATTATTGTATGGTAACCGGGATTTTATGGAAATCCATTCCGGTGAAGAAGAAGTTAAAACATTAACTGTGACCGAATTTTTCATAAATGAAATAATCAATGATGAACTGGAGTTTGACCACCCGGTTTGCAGACAAATATTTGAAGAGATTCAGCATATGAAAAATAATGAACAGAAGATAGAAGAAAAGTATTTTATTAATCATCAGGATCAGACTATTTGTGATATGGTAACTAATCTATTAAGTCCGGTCCCTGAAATAAGTAAGATTTGGTCAAAACATGAAAGTTATATAGAAACTGAAGAAATGAAGCTAAAAGAGGTAATACCGGGAATCCTTATTGCATTCAAGAATAAAAAAATATTGATTACAATTAAAAAGATTGAGGAAGAACTAAAGATTGCACAGGAACAACAAAAAGCTGAAGTAATTGAAAATTTGCAAACACGTTATATTTTACTGAATAATCTTAAAAAACAGCTTTCGAAAGATCTGGGTGAAAGGATTATTTTGTAACACCCAGCACCCAGTAACTAGCACCCAATAACCAGTAACTAGTGACCAACAACCAATATTTTGAATTAACAAATTCTTTGGATGTTTAACAATATTTGCTACTTTTAACTCAATCAAAATGTTGTAAGATGCCTGTTAAAAACAATTTGATTTGCAAAAAATCAATTAAATTTTCATTAAAAAGGATTATAAAAACGATAGTTACCGTACTTATCCTTACCTACCTGTTTTCCGGTTGTCAAATCAAAGATGAGCAAAAGATTGATCTGGACAAGGATATCTATGATCTGGGAAAGATGCCCAAAAGCATTGAAGAAATGGCGAAAAACGGGAAGTCTATTTTTTATGGTTTATATTCTCCGATTGAATTGACAAAGATTTTTGAAAATGTTGGAGCGGAATATACCCAGCCTGTTCTTAATTCCACTGAAAATGCATCAAATTATTTATCCAGCTCAAAAGCCGCTCTTAATCTTGGAGTGTATGGTGTTGATCTGGGTTATTTACAACTATTTCATTTATCACAGGAATCAATAAATTATTGGATTGTGATTGAAAAGCTAATAAGCCAGTTAGGAATACCGAATGATATAATTACTGCTCCCAGGGAAT
This sequence comes from Bacteroidales bacterium, assembly GCA_021163295.1. Classification (GTDB taxonomy): domain Bacteria; phylum Bacteroidota; class Bacteroidia; order Bacteroidales; family VadinHA17; genus JADFUQ01. The sequence goes on along the minus strand of JAGGXD010000204.1, from coordinate 14,908 downwards.
TACTTGATGAAAATTTCAATAATCCGGATTCTTTGATGCAAATTGCAACGGCAACTTTTGCTATTGTAAAAGATCACCTGAATGAACAAAACAGGGAAAGTGCAGCTACAATGATCATGATAGGAGGATGGGTTGAGGCATTATATATCGCAACAGAAACACTGTATAATGAAGAAAACCCTGATCCGGAAATTATTGTTATTATCGCTGAACAAAAATACTCTTTGAATTCCCTGGTAAGTTTTGCTAAAAACTACCACCAGAATCCGGAGGTTGCGAGGTATTTCAGGAAATTAAGATTATTGCAAAATTCTTTCAGGGAATTTAATATTTATTATGAAAAACATAATCTCAGGATTGATACAGTTAATAAAGTAATCGTTACATCAGAAAACAGGATTGATATTACTAAAGAAAATATTTTGCAAATAAAAAAACTAATCAAACAAACCAGGGACGAAATTATAAATTAAGCTGTGTAAATTTGTTTTCTTGTGAACATTATACGGATTTTTTATTTGATTATTCTTCAGAATAATTATTGTATATTTAAAACATTATTTTTCAAGTTTAAAACGAAAAAAAATGAAAAACACAAAAATTATCCGAACCTTTGTTTTATCTGTAATAATAGGAGGGCTGCTTTTTACAGTCTATTCCTGTAAACCACGGTCAGATAAAGATAAAACCGGGAAAAAAGCACTTCTGAAACCTGTGGCTAAAGAAGTGATAAAAAGCGGACTTAAAGAATTTGTATACCCCCTGCCAACATCATTTGAAGTAATAGAAATGATAAATGATCTGGAAATAGGTTATGACATAGGGGTATCAAATCTTACAGAAAATGCTGATAAATATTTCATCGAAGCAAAAAAAGCTATAAACCTTGGTATTTATGGGGCTGATCTTGCTTATGCGAGCACATACCAGATGAAACAGGAAGTAATGCTCTTTCTTGAAACTTCCAGAAAACTCGCTGATGATCTGGGAATTGCAAGTATATATAATGAAAAACTTATTAGTAAAGTAGAGAATAGTATTGATAAAAAAGAAGAATTGGTTGAACTTATTACAAATTCATTTTACGATATTTATTCACAACTGAATCAAAATGGGAAAGCAAATCTTGCGTTGCTTGGTGTTGCAGGAAGTTGGGTAGAATCATTATTCATTACAACCCAGGTCTCTGCTAATGTATATCATAACATCGGACTTGTAACAATTATTCATAAACAAAAAACCTCATTGGAGACGCTTATGGATATTTTAAATGATAATAATGGAGATGAAAAAATTGATAAAATGATTAAAGAATTAACCCCTTTATACGATATCTATGCAACAGTAGATGAAAATCTTAGTGAGAAGCAAGTTAATGCTATTGTAACGGAAGTTGAAAAACTGAGAACACAACTCGTTACAGACTAGTTTATTGAAATGTTTTTTAGGCCCATACTTGCGTATGGGCTTTTTTTATTTTATTATTACTGTTAGTTTAACTATTTTGTGTAATACTACAAGACGCTTTTAATGTTATGAGTGAATCAATTTTTAATGCTTTAATGCACCTGTTCGCTATTGTTGCTATGGTGAACAGAAAAGGTGTATCAAAGAAAGGGAAAGCTATTGTAGAAGTATTTCTGAAGCGTTACCTGAACGAGCCTCTTACATTAGAATACCTGAAGCTTTTTGAGAATTACCAGGATTTCTATAAACGTGAAGGAACACAGGATAACCAGAAAGATCAGCAAAACAACCAATCTCTTATATCATTCCAGACAACAAATGTTTGCAGACAGTTAAGTTTAAAATTACATAGAAAAGAACGAATAATTGTTTTACTGCAATTAATTGAATTTGTTAACGAAGACGATATAATAACTCAACAGGAAAAAGAATTTATTAATATTGTTGCACAGACTTTTAATATTTCAAGTTCAGAATTCAGAGATATTCAGGCTTTTATTCTCGGAGAAGAGACAGAAAAAATCAGCAGGGAAAATTTTTTGACTATTGATAATCGCATTACAGAATGGTCGGAAAATATTGCCTGGTTTATGACAAAGAATAAACAATCGCACCAGGAAGAGAAGCACCTGTTCAGAGAAAACCTGTATGGAAAGATAATAGTGTTATTTATAAAAAGCATAAATTCATATGTTTTAAAATATTATGGTGGACTAAATTTATTCATGGAAGGACACCATATTATTCCCGGACTCCTTTATTTTTTCAAACCGGGGTCTATTATTAAGGGTCCAAATATAAGATCGATTTATTACCATGATGTTGTTGTAAGGTTTTTTTCAGAAAAACCGGGCATCATTTTTTCAGGAGAAAAAGTTGAATTCAAATTTAAAAGAAGTAAAAACGGGATACAAGAATTTAGTTTTTCTGAAGAATCAGGTCAGCTTATAGGAATAATGGGTGGTAGTGGTGTTGGCAAAACCACTTTACTTAATATTTTGAATGGGACCCAACAACCAAATAGTGGACGGTTACTGATTAACGGACATGATATTTATCGTTACAGGCATATATTCAAGGGTCTTATTGGATATGTTCCACAAGACGATATGTTATTCGAAGAACTTACGGTGTTTCAAAATCTGTACTATAATGCAAGACTTTGTTTTGGTGATTCAGATAAAAATGAAATTATTTTAAAAGTATTAAAAATCCTGCAGGATTTGGATCTTGAAGACATAAAGGATTTACAGGTTGGTAATCCACTGAAGAAATTAATTAGCGGAGGACAACGGAAAAGATTAAATATCGGGCTTGAATTAATGCGTGAACCGTCTGTGCTCTTTATTGACGAACCAACTTCCGGATTATCTTCAAGTGACTCTGAAAAGATCATATCCCTGATGAAGAGGCAGACAGAAATGGGGAAGCTGGTTATTGCAAATATTCATCAACCTTCTTCAGATATTTTCAAACAGTTTGATAAAATATGGATCCTTGACCGTGGAGGATATACTATCTATACAGGGAATCCGATTGACGCCGTTGTTTACTTTAAAAAGATTATTGCACAGGTAAATGCAGCTGAAAGTGAATGCCCTAAATGTGGTAATGTTAACCCGAACGAAATACTTAGAATTGTTGAAACAAAAAAGATAGATGAGTTTGGACAACCTACTGCCACAAGGGTGTTTTCTCCTGAATCATGGTATGGAAAGTATAAAGAAAAAATTGAAACGAGTAATTTAACAAATAACAAGCAAGAACCTATTCCGAAATATAATTTTAAAATACCCGGGGCATTTCAACAATTTCGTACTTTTCTGGCAAGAAATGTTCTGGAAAAAATTACAAATATTCAATATTTAGCTCTCAATTTATTTGAAGCACCTTTGCTGGCATTTATTCTGGGATATTTCTCAAAATATATAAAAGACTCTGAATACATTTTTTCTGAAAACAAGAATTTGCCGGTATTCTTGTTTATGAGTGTAATAGTAGCATTATTCATGGGCATTACAGTTAGTGCAGAAGAGATTATTCGTGATAGAAAAATATTAAAACGTGAATCTTTTCTTAATCTTAGCTGGGTAAGTTATGTGGATTCTAAAATCTTTTATTTATTTATACTTTCTGCAATCCAAACCTTTTTGTTTGTTATTGTTGGCAATGCAATCCTTGAAATTAAGGAAATGACTTTGACTTTTTGGATTGTACTTTTCTCCACCTCCTGTTTAGGCAATATGATAGGACTGAATATTTCATCAGGTTTGAATTCAGTAGTTACAATCTACATATTGGTACCCCTGATCCTGGTTCCTCAAATTTTACTCGGTGGAGCTATGATCTCTTTTGATGATTTACATAAAAGTATTACAAATCAAAAAGTCACACCTGTAATTGGCGATTTAATGACAACACGATGGGCTTACGAAGCGCTTATGGTTGAGCAGTTTAAAAACAATAAATTTGAGAAATACTTTTTTGACCAGGAACAAAAAAATCAAACAGCTTCTTATTATACGTCATTCTGGTTGCCTAATATTGTATCCAGAGTAGATGAATGTATGAGAATTATTGAAGAAGACGGGATGGAAAACATAAGCCTGGCAGGTAAACTGAGAATTATTAAAAAGGAATTAGAAAAACTTCCGGTTAGCCCTGAGCTTCCCCCGTTTGACAAGATTAATTCTATTGAAAAAGAAAATTTTACTCCCGAATTGGCAGAGGAGATAAATGGATACCTCAATTTTATTGTTAAAATGTATTTTATTGATCTGGCAAATCAGGCTATTACAACTAAAGAAAATAAATATCAGTCACTGGTTGATTCTTTGGGCAAAGATGCTGTATTATTATTGAAGCAGAGATATTATAATAATCAGGTTGCCGATGTTGTTACCAATAAAAATGAGATTGAAAAAATAACAGTTACAGAAAATGAACTGATTAGGAAAAAAGACCCTGTTTTTATGATCCCGGAATCAAATATCGGACGTGCGCACTTTTTTGCACCCGTTAAAATCATTAATAATCAACCGGTAGAAACAATCTGGTTTAATATAATATTTATTTGGCTTACTTCAACCATACTCTATTTTGCGTTATTGGCAGATTTGCTGCGGAAGCTTATGAATTATTTTGAGAATATTAAGCTCAGGAAGTAGGGAATAGAGGAAGTAGGGGGAAGAAGAAGAGTGGAATGATGGAATAAAGATTACAGGGGGTAAGGGGAATAAAGGGATTAGATAAAATGTGTGGGCAAAAAAGATTATTTGATATCTTTGAATAATTCTAATTTTATAACTTCTAAATAATAACAATCATGAAGAAATCTATTTTTATTTTATTAGCAGCTTTCTTAATAACAGGTAATTCTATCCTGTTTTCCCAGGAATGTGTATTTTATTCACCTGTTGAAAAAGGGGCGGTTTTAACATATAGTAATTTTGATAAAAAAGATAAACTTACAGGTACTACAACTCAAACCGTAATTGATAATTACAACGAGGAAGGAGCACAGGTTATTAAATTGAGAAATGAATATCAGGGCGTGGATATGGATTCTGCCTTTGTAAGGGAATTAAAAATGAAATGTAAAGACGGGAAATATTATGTGGATATGGAAAGTTATATCGGAGAAAGCACATTGACACCATATTCAAATATGGAAACAACTATTGAAGTAGATAATATGACCATTCCTGCCAAACTAAAGGCCGGGGAGATGCTTGATAATGGAGGTGTTACGGTTACTATTAGCAACAATGGTATGAAAATTATGAAAATTTCTGTAATAGTTTCAAATAGAAAAGTGGAAGCACAAGAAAATATTACCACACAAGCCGGAACATTTGAGTGTTATAAAATATCATACGACATTTCAACAAAAATGTTAATTACCATAAAGGCAAGTAATGTTGAATGGTATGCTAAAAATGTTGGAGTGGTTAGGTCAGAATCATATAACAAAAAGGGGAAACTTACGGGATATACAGTGCTTACCCAATTTCAGAAGTAATGAAAAAGTATATTTTAGCTCTTGACTCGGGAACAACCAGTAACAGGGCAATTCTTTTCGACCATTCAGGCAGGATAATAAATAGTTCGCAACGTGAATTTGAACAAATTTTTCCTGAACCGGGACAGGTAGAACATAATCCTGAAGAGATCTGGTCAACCCAGAAATTTGTGGTTCGCGATGTGCTTGAAAAACAGAATATCACAACTGAAGATATTGCTGCAATAGGTATAACAAACCAACGGGAAACAACCCTGGTATGGGATAGGGAAACCGGTAAACCAGTATATAATGCAATAGTATGGCAGGACAGAAGAACGGCAGGGTATTGCGACAAGCTGAAAATAAATGGCGTTGAAAAGATAATAAAAGAAAAAACAGGTCTTATTGTTGACGCCTATTTTTCCGGGTCAAAAATAAAATGGATCCTTGATAATGTTCCGGGAGCAAGAGAAAAAGCAGAGAGTGGGGAACTTGCTTTCGGAACTGTTGATACCTGGTTAATCTGGCGGCTTACACATGGGAAAATACATGTTACGGATGTTACAAATGCCAGCAGAACAATGCTTTTTAATATTCATAATTTGATGTGGGATCGGGACCTGCTGAAGATTTTTGATATCCCTGCAAGTATGCTACCCGAGCTAAAACAAAGCAGCGAAGTGTATGGTAATACTGTAAAGGAACATTTTGGCGGAGAGATTCCAATATCAGGTATTGCGGGTGATCAGCAAGCTGCGCTTTTCGGACAGATGTGTATTGAAAAGGGAATGGTAAAAAATACTTACGGGACAGGATGCTTTGTTGTTATGAATACCGGTAATGAAGCGATATTATCTAAATATAATCTACTTACGACAATCGCATGGCAAATTAACGGGGAAGTTACATATGCACTGGAAGGGAGTATTTTTATTGGTGGTGCAGTAGTTCAATGGCTAAGAGACCAATTACACATTATTAATTCATCATCTGAAATTGAAAAACTGGCAGCCAGTGTTAAGGATAACGGAGGGGTGTATTTTGTGCCTGCTTTTGTCGGACTGGGTGCTCCTCACTGGGACCAATACGCAACCGGGACTATTATTGGAATTTCCCGCGGTACATCTGATGCTCATATTGCCAGAGCCGGACTGGAAGCTATTGCATTACAGTCGATGGATGTGATTAACACAATGGCTAAAGATTCAGGTATAGATCTTTCTGAACTCAGGGTTGATGGTGGTGCCTCGGTGAATAACCTGTTAATGCAAATACAGTCAAATGTTATTAATAAAAAAGTAGTACGTCCGGTAATTACCGAAACAACAGCACTGGGCGCTGCTTATCTTGCCGGATTAGCAATTGGTTTCTGGAATAATGTTGAGGAAATTAATAATCAATGGCAGGAAGATAAAATGTTTGAACCGGAGGCGAATTCAAATGGCTTTAATCAAGTGATCGAAAATTGGAATAAAGCACTTGAGCGGAGTAAAGGATGGCATAAGAGTTGAAACCAGCACCCAGCACCCAGTAACCAGTAACCAGAATTTATAAATGAATAGAGAATCAGTTCTTAAAAGTATAAAAAAAGCAAGGAAGAAATGGGATGTAGTGGTAATTGGTGGTGGTGCAACCGGATTGGGGACTGCTCTTGATGCTGCATCACGGGGATTTAAAACATTGTTACTGGAACAGCATGATTTTGCAAAAGGTACTTCAGGCAGAAGTACCAAACTGGTTCATGGCGGAGTAAGATATTTGCAGCAAGGAGATGTTTCACTGGTCTTTGAAGCATTGAAAGAGAGGGGATTAATGTTTCAAAACGCACCGCATCTTGTTGTAAACCAATCTTTTGTCATTCCAATTTATGAATGGTGGGGAGGCCCGTTTTATACTGTTGGATTAAAAGTATATGATTTTATGGCGGGTAAATTAGGACTGGGTCCATCAAGGCATATTTCAAAAGAAGAAACAATTAAAATTTTGCCTACTGTTGAACGTCGTGGATTAAAAGATGGTTTGATTTATCAAGATGGTCAGTTTGATGATGCGCGTATGGCTATAAGTCTTGCGCAGACATGTGTGGATTATGGTGGTGAGGTAATAAATTACATGAAGGTGATACAGGTTTGTAAGGACAAAAACCTTGTGACCGGTGTGATTGCAAAAGATATGGAGACCAATGTTGATTACATAATAAATGCAAAAGTTGTAATCAATGCAACAGGTGTTTTTGCCGATGAGGTAAGGAAAATGGATGAGCCGGAGGCAAAAAATATGATAAGCCCAAGCGTGGGAATTCACCTTGTTATTGATAAATCTTTCCTTCCATCCGATTATGCAATTATGGTACCTCATACAAGTGATGGCAGAGTATTGTTTGCTGTACCATGGTATAACAAGGTAATTCTGGGCACTACCGATTCTCTTGTTGATAAGCCTTCTTTAGAACCAGAAGTGTCAGATGAAGATATTGATTTTATACTGAATAATGCAGGACAATACCTGTTAAGGCAACCCTTAAGAAAAGATATTCTAAGTGTGTTTTCAGGGTTAAGACCCCTGGCTGCTCCTGAAGAGGGAGGGGGTAAAGCAACAAAAGAAATATCAAGAAGTCATAAAGTACTTATTTCAGTTTCGGGATTAATCACAATTATAGGAGGCAAGTGGACAACATACCGCAAAATGGCAGAAGATACTATTGAAAAGGCAATTATGGTAGGTGAATTGCCCGAAAGGGAATGCATTACTCACCATTTGTTAATACATGGCTATAATATTAATAATGAGGACCATAATGACCCGATGATTGCATATGGAATTGACCGGAAAAAAGTTCAAAGTATTGAAGAAGAATCTGATAAATTCAAGGGATTTTTAAGTGAGTCACTTCAAATAAGAAAAACACAGGTAATATGGGCTGTCAGAAAAGAAATGGCAAGATCGCTGGAAGATGTTCTTGCAAGAAGAACAAGAGCTCTTTTTCTGGATGTAAAAGAAAGCCTGCGTATTGCACCGGAGACAGCACAACTTATGGCTGATGAACTTAATTTTAACAGCCAATGGGTGGATGATCAAATTGCTTGGTACGGAGAACTTGCAAAAGGGTATTTTGCTAACCCGTAACCCGCAACCCGTAACACACTAATTGTTTACTAATCCTTATAACAGATATTATGATTGAATATTTTGCAGAATTCATGGGAACTTTAATTCTTATTCTTTTAGGTAACGGAGTAGTAGCAAATGTTGTATTAAAAAATACTAAGGGAGAAAAAGGGGGATGGTTTTTAATATCAGCAGGATGGGGGATGGGGGTATTCGTTGCAGTACTTTTGGTAGGTCCTATTAGCGGGGCTCATATAAATCCTGCTGTAACCCTGGGCCTTGCTTTTTCAGGTTTGTTTGAATGGTCGCGGGTGGTGCCGTTTATTATTGCGCAGATGCTTGGTGCAATGGCCGGGGGCTGGCTTGTTTACCTGTTTTACCATAATCATTTTTTAATCACTGAAAACCCGGACAGTAAGATGGCATGTTTTTGCACAGCCCCAAATATCAGGAATAAAAAAAGCAATTTTTTGTCTGAAGTAGTAGGCACCTTTGTTCTTATATTCGCTGTTCTGTTTATTAATTTACCCAATGTGGAAATTGAGGGGATAGAAAACGTTAAAGTTGGTTTGGGTTCGCTTGAAGCATTACCTGTTGGTTTGGTGGTTTTTGCCATTGGCATGAGCCTGGGAGGAACCACCGGTTATGCTATAAATCCGGCACGTGACCTCGGTCCGCGTATTGTACATGCACTAATCCCTATGAAAGGGAAAAGAGACAGTGACTGGGGTTATTCCTGGATACCTGTAATGGGTCCTGTTGTGGGAGCCGGTATTGCAGCTTTGCTTTATTATTTCATCATTTGGATGTCATGAGCTAGTTAAACCAATAAGAAAACTTAGCTACGAGTCCACGGTTTTTTGTCATGAAATTGTCCGGCCAGGCGTTTTCAGTATATACAATATAGAAATCTGAAACAGGTGCAAAACGCCATTGGAATCGTATATTAACATTGAAATTATCAATCTGATTATTGTACTGGGCAAAGGTTGTAAGGAAAAGTTTATCGGAAAATGTAATATCTAATCGTGGACCGATCAAAACCAATTCAGCACTGCTGTAAGGATCAGGCAACGAAATTTTATGGTAAGAAACCATAAGAGCCAGGCTTCCGTATGGTTGAATACGGTAATTCAATTCACCAATAAGACTAAGGCGTGTGCCGTTAAAAAATCCTCCATATCTGGTAGAAACCACATAATTAAATGATTTCCTGATATCTGAATTATAAATCAGGGCAATTTCTTCCCAGTAAAACTCGCTTCCTGCAGTAAGACTGTCACCCCCGGTATTTGTAGGGTCAAAAGGCTGTTGAAGCTTAATATAGCCTTCTTCAAATTGCAAAGAAAGCCTGCTTCGGTTTAACCATTCCAAAGAATAAATAAAATCCATCTCCCTGTCGGTAAGAGAAAGATCGGGGTTATAGAACATGTCAACTTTAATAGCCGGCCCATGATTTGCGATCTTTTTTGAGTCGGGGAAGAATTTATATTTTACAGAGGGGTTAACCTGGTAAAATCCTTTACGCCTGATATAGCCAACATCAGCCAGGTAATCGGTTCCAACCCACGCCTGATCAAGAGAGAGTGAAACTTTTGGTGTCTCATAGGAGATCCGACCTGCTAAAGCAGAGGCATCTCCTGAAGCCTCAGGATAGAATGACTGATGATAAAAAGCTTTTCCTGTCCAGCGACTATCTGCGCTTGAAAGGTTAAAATCAATACCAGCTACACTGTTATGTCCTGAATCGGAAATATCTTCTCCTTCAAGGGGAGATGTTATTTGCTTATTTATCATAAATGCGGTGATATTAGATCTGCTGAAAATCTGTCGCTGGATAGCAGCAACCCCGAAATTAGCTGCACGGACATCATTTTTTGTTCCTGTTTGCATATCCATTAATCCTATTCGCCATTTTTCTCCAACTTGTCCACTTAGTCTTGCTCCTGCCTGAACAGGATTTTCAAGTCCGATACGCCGGGAGAAAAAAGGTCGTATATTTTTATTGCCAAGACTTGCGAACAGATCACTGTTCTCAAGAAAGAATTGTCTTTTTTCCGGGAAAAACAGCTCAAAACGATCCAGATTTGTTCGCTGGCGGTCCACCTCAACCTGTGAAAAATCCGGATTCACAGTCAAGTCTAAATTCATAGATGTAGAAAGCGTAATTTTTGCATCCATACCAACTGCAGCATCAGTATCTGTTTTTTTCCCGTTTTCCAAATCCCGGGTAGCTTTAGCAGACGTATATGGGATCCATGAGAAGCGGGTACCTGATTTCGGTAAAGGACGATCCCATACCAATGCTCCTGTAAATGCCAGGTTAGCTGTCTGGAACTGCCTGGGTATTGGGGTCCAGCTTGATTTTTCAGCGGTTTTCAAATCAAGCCGGCTGAAACTAATCCCCCACTCGGTAACACCATCCCGGTAACGAATACTTCTGAATGGAATTGCAATCTCGGCTATCCAGCGGTCGGGATAATTTTTTACTGCCGATCGCCATTTAGTATCCCAGTCAAGAGACACAAAACCTCCATTAGCCTGCTGTCCGTCCCATTGAGCACCGGCTGCATTTATACCAAAAGCAAACCCATTGGTCTGATCATTATAGGTGTCAATGAATGCAATGAAATTATCATTTTTTGGGAAACTCCAGTCTCTGCGTAATGATTCGACAGGACGCTTTCCCGGAAGGGTATCATAACAAATAACAGCGAGAAATAAATTCGATTTATCATATGTAACCATAACCTCTGTTTGGGAAGCAGCATAACCGGTATCTGTTGGCAAAACACGGTGAAAATCAGTTGCTCGTTCTGCAATTGCCCATGGTTCTTCATCAATTAAACCATCAATAACAATCTCTGATGTGGTTTGATGGACATGAATACGATAGGCATCACGGTTAACGGCATTAACCTGACTAAAAAGTGGGGAACATACTAATAGAAAGATGATTAAGGGTGGAACAATAAAAGATGGTTTCATGAAATTATTTACTTTTCGAAGGTATAGCAGGTGCCGGCAGTGGGCGGCTTACCTCTTTAGTGGTTGGAAGCCATACCATCATCTCTCCCGGACCACGGTTAGCCCATACATGATATGGGATAAGTGTAAGAAGCTGTTTGCTGGTGCCGGTTGCTTCCCCGGTTATCACCTGCACGCCGTTAAGCAGGTTTGGCCGGTATTCAGATTCCAGTGGAGTCTCAGGATCATAAACCAGGTTCAGCACATGATTGTCCTTTTGATCAATCCCTTCAGCACAAAAAACAATTGGTCCTTTTTGAATTGCGACCTTATCTATATCAGCTTCAACATTCTTGTGAGCTATTACCTTTCGTACAGGCATAGGCATATCTAATTCAACAATATCACCTTTTTTCCACTTCCTGTTGATAATTAAATATCCTTCGTCAGGAGAATATTCTTTTGCTTTACCATTAATTTTCAGGACAATTTCGTTTTTGTTGTTATTTAAATAGTGATATAAATCACCGGGAACTGCTTCATTTTGCGCCCATCCGGGAACTCTTAAACAGAGTGTAAATTTTGAGGGGAAATCAGGGGTTATTGTTATCTCCACTTTTCCATCCCATGGGTATTTCGTTTGCTGGATAACCTCCACAGTTTTGCCATCCAGTTCAATTTTAGCCGTATTGTCCATATACAGATTAACATATAGCCGGTTACGTGTTTTTGCATATACATATCCCGGCACCGAAGGGATAAACCGGCACAAATTGGAAGGGCAGCAAGCGCATCCGAACCATTCCTGCCTCTTGTGCTGACCAGATGATGCAAGAGGGTTAGGATAGAAAAAATGATCTCCCGAAAGTGAAACTCCCGAAAGTAAACCGTTATACAATGTTCGTTCAAGGATATCATAATATTTGGAATTGCCATGAAGCAGGAACATCCGGTAATTCCAGAAAACATTAGCAATAGAGGCACATGTTTCGCAATAAGCTGACATGTTTGGCAAATCATAAGGTTTTCCGAAACCTTCATTACCACCTGTGGCTCCAATTCCTCCGGTCAGGTATAGCTTTTTATAAACAACATCCTGCCATATTTTATCAATAGCGTTAACATAACCCGAATCATTAGTAAGCGTAGCAACATCAGCCATCCCCGTGTACATATATGCAGCCCTAACCGCATGACCAACAGCAATTGTCTGTTCAGTAACCTTTTTATGTGCCTGGTTATACTCTTCTCCGTTATTGCGTACATCAAGAAAAAATTTAGCCAGATCGAGGTATTTACTGTTGCCTGTTACACGATACAATTTCACCAATCCTATCTCAATCTCCTGGTGACCCGGATAGTTTTCGATTTTGCCCCACCCGAAATCACGGGCAACAAGATCGGCTGATTTAATGGCAATATCAAGAAAAGTGCGCTTGCCTGTAGCCTGGTAGTGAGCTACTGCAGCCTCGTACATATGTCCGATATTATAAAGCTCATGACTAAGAATATGTGTTTTCTCCCAGCGTTTTGTTCCTATCCATGGATGGGAATCGTCTCCCATTATAGTGCGGTACGTATAAATATAACCATCATCTTCCTGGGCAAGCCCGATATAGTAGATCAATGTATCCAGGTAAGCTTCCAGGGCAGGATCGGGGAAAGTCTGAAGGGAATAACTTGCCCCTTCAATGATTTTAAAAACATCAGAATCATCGAAAGGATATTTAGATTGAAATTTCCCTTCTTCAAGTCCGCCCGCTATTTTAAAATTCCTGATACGTCCGGTTTTTTCCGATTGCCCGAAAGCAATTGGAATTGTTACTTCATGATTTCGTTTAATCCGGGGAGCCCAGAGATCATCGGTTACTTTTACACTTGTGAACGGGACAGGTAGAATTTTATTATCACCATCACTGGCAGGTTGATTATTACATCCCGAAAATGATATTATAAACAGAACACCAATTAATGTAAAAAGCAAATTATTCGTTGTTTTCATGGCTTTGATTTGTGATATTGTTTTTATTATTAGCGGTTAATTTTTTTAAATACCTTTACCTTGTCCCTGTTAAATCCTGCTATAACAAGTGATGTATCACCATCGAAATATAGCAATGACTCCACCATTCCCTGGAGCATTAATCCTGTTTGTGATGGAGTCTTTAAATCACTTAATGGCTGATTTTCTTTACTCATTAAAATTATCCCCTTATTTGCATCATAATACCCGGTACTAATATCATATGTATGGTCATTCCCGGCTAACAGGACATCCGGCCAGGTGTCATTGTTAAAATCGCGTACAATCATTTTTTTAATTGGTGATACCTGGGCAGGTTCAGGCAATTTCTCCCACTCAAATTTATCTCCTTTATTCCATAGAATATAGCTGGAGGTAGTATTGGTATAAAAAGTATAATCAATTCTATTGATCATGGAAGAATCAAGCATATCTTCAAAAGGCACATAACTGAAGGATGTATAATTATTGAACTTTTTTGAAAAGAAATGAGATTGGCCTACAAGTTCATCAAGATAATTGATGGGATATTCTCTCATCACATCATTCTGGTCTTTCCAATATCCGGTTGATATGGGATCTAGCGTACCATTCAAATCCAGATCGAAAGCATATATTCTAAGCGGGTATAAATCGCTAACAGTAAAGCGGTGATTTTCTCCAAGGTTTCCTAAAATATAATCATTATCCCCATCCTGATCAAAATCTCCGGCTGTGATCGAATACCAGATTCCATGTTTGGATTCAATTTCAGGCAATTCCTGACTTTTAAGTTTTTCTCCCTTCAAATTCCTTAACACAGCAATAGAATTCCACTCCCGGGCAATGATAAGGTCTTCCCATCCGTCACCATCATAGTCACTCCAAACAGCATCAGTTACCATTCCTAAATTAAAATTCATTGAATTTTCCGCATTAAACACACCCTTATCATTTATCAGTATCCAGGAGTCATCTGCAAAAGGGAACATTTCCATTTTTATTCTTGCTCCGATAAAAAGGTCAATATCTCCGTCGTGATCAAAATCAAACGGTCTCACAACAGAAGCAGGAAATGGAGGTATGGGAAGCTTTGTTCTTGTAAATGAACCATTGATATTTTCATAAAGATAATGTACATACTTTTCTTCAGGGTTTTCATAACCACCTGCCAGCGCAATGATATCATTGTCCCCATCCTGATCAACATCAAATATTGCGAAGTCTGATTCAGAGAATTCTTTCAGATTGGTTAATCCTTCAATTTCTGTTTCTTTAAACCTGTTCCCATCGCGTAGAAAAACTTTGGTAGGCAATGTGTTTGTTGCACCAATAATAATATCTTCAAGACCATCATTATT
>JAGGXD010000017.1 GCA_021163295.1 Bacteroidales bacterium | reverse complement strand
TAGTCACAAAATTACTATTTTAGTAAAAAATATAAACCCATGATCAGAAAACCTGTTACTCTAATTATCATTGTTATCCTGTCCCTTTCAGCTTATATTGCAGATAAAGATAATGTGTCTTATCCTTCTACATTTGATCAAAATACCAGATCCGATACTTTTAATGTGGTTCATTACACTATTAATCTAATAGTTCCTGATATAAATGATAAACATATATATGGAATCGTTGATTTACAGATTCAACCCCTGATTAATGATTTAGATACAATTACCCTTGATCTGTTTAGGTTTAGTGTAGATTCTATCTGGGTAGAGAATGAAACGATTAGCAATTTTTCTTATGATGGCAGGTTTATTAATATACCGGTTATGAACGAAATAGATTCAAAAACATCCGTGATTGTTTCTGTGTTTTATCATGGAACTCCCTCCAGTGATCCGGGATGGGGTGGGTTTTATTTTAAAGATAATATGGCTTATAATATGGGTGTTGGAATGAAGTCATATCCGCACGGTGTGGGACGGTACTGGTATCCCTGTGTTGACAACTTTGTTGACAGGGCTACATATGATTATTTTATAAGAGTTCCGGAAAACTATACGGCAGTTTGTCCGGGTGAACTGAAGGGAACATATTTGCATAAAGACAGTACAGTTACATGGCATTGGTTACTGGAGGATAATATTCCCACTTACCTCTCATCTGTGGCAATTTCAGTATATGAAGTTATCAGAGATACACTTAATGGGATAGAAAGAAAAATCCCGTCTTTAGTATATGTACGACCGGATTTGAAAAGTAAAGCAGGTTCTTCTTTCTCAGAAATTGAGGAATACCTCAGTGTTCTGGAGAATTATTTTGGGCCATACAGATGGCAAAGAGTGGGATATGTTGGAGTGCCATTTTCAGGTGGAGCAATGGAACATGCCACAAATATTGCTATATCTGAGTCAACTATTACAGGAAATCTAAGGTTTGAAACACTCTATCTTCATGAACTGTCACATAGCTGGTTTGGAAATTTGGTAACCTGCCGCACCTCCGGGGACATGTGGCTAAACGAAGGTTGGGCAAGTTATTGCGAAGCTTTATTCATGGATTACAAGTACGGCAAAGAAAAATTTATTGATTATGTTAGGGATAATCATTATAAGGTGCTGATGTATACCCATATTCGGGACAAAGGGATGCGTGCGGTTTATGGTATACCAAAAGAATACACATATGGCAGTACAGTATATGATAAAGGATCAGATGTTGTTCATACACTTAGAAATTACCTGGGTGATGATCAATTTTTTCCTGCTGTTAGAAAGTACCTGGATAAATATGCATTCAATGATGCTTCTACAGAGGATTTAAGAAACGTTCTTAGTGATCATACAAAAACCAATCTCAATGAGTTTTTCAAAAACTGGGTATATTCACCTGGATTCCCGCATTTTTCTATTGATACTTTCATGGTGAGTAAAAATGAAAACAGTTATGATGTTAATGTCATAATTGAACAAAAACTTAAAGGGAATAATGAATTTTATAATTTAAACAGAATTGAAATAACATTTATGAATGATAACTGGGAAAAGGAAACGGCACTGTTTAGTTTTTCCGGCTGGAAAGGAGAGAATCATTTTAAACTTCCATTTAAACCAACTATTGTTCTACTTGATATTAAAGAAAAAGTTTCTGATGCTATCACCGGCTATACACGTGTTTTGAAAGAAACCGGCGATTATAATTTCAATGATTCATTTTTCAGACAATCGGTGACCCATTTGACAGATTCTGCCCTGGTCAGGGTTGAATATCACTGGGTGACACCCGATACAATAAAAAGGGAAAAGTTTAACGGGAAATTCCTGGAGAATGGATACTGGTCAGTTAATGGAATTTTCCCGAAAAATTATGATGCAACGGGCTATTTTAAGTATTTCAGCAAACAAAGCAGACAATCTGCATATTTAGATAGCACCCTGCTGGTCGATGATCCTGGGCGTTTAGTGATATTATTCAGAGAATACCCCGGACAACCATGGAAAGAGATACCCTCCGGAAAGAGTAAAAATAAATTACAAAGTGAAGTG
This sequence comes from Bacteroidales bacterium, assembly GCA_021163295.1. Classification (GTDB taxonomy): domain Bacteria; phylum Bacteroidota; class Bacteroidia; order Bacteroidales; family VadinHA17; genus JADFUQ01. Next base: position 13,676 of record JAGGXD010000017.1, on the reverse strand, counting down.
TTAGTTAAACATTTATTAGCCGGTGATTACATAATGGGGCAGATCACGGGTTTATAAAACCTGAATTACCCTTTTTTACTTATTGTTTCAAGTAATTTTTCATTCAATATTTTCACCTTTTTGCCATCTAAATTAATGATACCATCATTTTTAAACTCAGTTAAAATGCGGGAAACACTTTCACGGGAGGTGTCAACAAAGTTCCCAAATTCTAATCTTGTAAATGGCAGTATAAATTCATTATTCTCAAATGTGTTTTTGAAAAACATTAAAGCATCTGCAATGCGCCCATTTATGTGTTTTTGCGTTCTGTTAACACATCTTTGAAATGAATTAAGTTCATTATGGCAAAGCTCAATTACCAGTTCATAAGCAAATTCCCCATTATTAATTATGAATTGTTTAAATACTTCATTATCAATAAAACAAATCCTTGTATTAGATATTGCAGTAGCTGAATATTGATTAATCTTATTGCCAAAAGTGGTAGGTATGCCCAGATAAGAAGGCGCTTTTGTGATTTTGATAATTTGATCGTTATGCGGCCCCTTAATGTGAATTTTAACAAGTCCTTCCTTTACATATATAATATTTGATGAAAAAGCATCCTGCTTGAATATTATTTCACCTGCTAAAAAGGTAACCTGAACACAATTGTTATTTAATTTTTCTAATTCTTTCTTGCTTAAAAATTTTGCTGCAGAAGATTTTATGTTACAACAATCGCATAATGTATCCATGATTTTTGTTTGTCTGTATTATGCAAAATTACAAAAAGTGAGCTATATCACAAAATAATTTAGGATCTATCAATGGCATTTTGTTTTTTCTCAGTATAAGAATTAATTATTTTGCTAAATAATATTTTTTAACTAACAAGATAAGTTATGGAAAATAAAAAAATGTGTATGGCTCTTTTTTCAGGGAGTCTTGACAAACTTACGGCAGCCGGAATTATTCTAAGCGGAGCAGCGGCTGACGATATGGAAGTTGATGTTTATGTTCTTTTGCAGGGAGCAAGAGCTTTTAAAAAAGAAATTGCAAATGACAAAGATAAAATAATGCTTGCGGAAAATCCCGAACTCCGGGAAGAATTTGTTGAATCTTTGAAAAAATTGAATGTTAAAGAATGGCAGGATTTCTTTAAAGAAGCAAAAGAAATTACGGATGTTAAATTTCATATTTGCGGTTTGGCAGGTAAAATCTGGGGTGGTGAAAAACTTGAAGATTTTATTGATTTAGCTGATGACATTGTTGGTATTGGTGAATATATTACTGCCGCCGAAGAAGCAGATATTCATTTATTTATTTAATCATTTTTTACACAAATCGGAGCTAAACCTAAGTAAAGCGGTTTTTTATTTTATTCGAACCGCTCAACTTAGATTTATAAAGATTAAAAATTCAAAAAATTATGACACCAGAAGAATTATCAAATTTAGAAATTGCTAAAACAGTAGATGCAAGGGGTACTGCATGCCCGGGTCCGCTTCTTGAAGCAAAAAAAGCAATTGGTAAAGTTGAATCCGGAGATATATTAGAAATATTGTCTGCCGATGAAGGAACTAAAAAAGATATTCCGAAATGGGCAAAGAAAAAGAACCACGAATATTTGGGAACAATCGAAGAGTCGGGATATTTCAAAATTTATTTAAAGAAACAATAGCTTGATTTTTTAAATAAACGTGAATATCCAAAAAATAACAACAACTGGGATTGCTGAAAAATTCAAATGACTAAATGACATTGCTTTAACATTTGTTTTTTAAAATAACCCGGTTAATATTATATTTTTTGGATATTCATATAACTTGTAATAAATTATGGAAAGTCCTAAAATATTAGTTTTTTCAACCGAAAAAATATCTGATCCTGCCATTGATTTAACAGGATTGTTAAAAAAATATTATCCTTCAACGGTTTACACTATAGCCATACCTTGTTCAAGTGCGGTAAAACCAAAGTGGATTATGCATGCTTTTGAAAAAGGTTTTGCCGGGGTTTTTATTGCTGCCGACGGAACGGATTGTCCTTTCAGCGAAAAATGCACCGAAAATACCGGGAATATTGTTTCTCATACTCACGAATTTATGAAAGAAAAAGGTATTGATCCGGCAAGATTAAAAATGGCTGCCATTTGTTCGGTATGTACAGATCCTTTCGTTAAACACATGAAATCTTTTTTAAAATTTTTAACAGAAAACAAAGAGCAAAAAAATTGATATGGCTGAAAACACGAACAACAATGAATATGACGTATTAGTTATTGGTGGAGGAATTGCCGGAGAAGAAGCTGCTTTAAATCTGGCTAATCAAAATTTTAAAGTAATTCTCGTTGAAAAAGACCTTTCTCTTGGCGGAAAAATGATACATTTAAGTAAAGTCTTTCCGACACTTGATTGCGCTGCTTGTATTACTACACCAAAAGTTTCGGAAACTGCACGTCATCCGAATATTCATATTTTCACATATTCCGAAATAGAAAATATTGAAAAAAAATCGGAAAGAGAATTTAATGCAACTCTTATCGAAAAACCTACTTACGTTGAGGATAATTGCACCGGTTGTCAATTATGCGAGGAAAAATGTCCGGTTATTGTAAAAGACCAGTATCAGTGGGATTTAGTTGGACGAAAAGCAATTTATATTCCTTTCAGTATTGCCAATCCGCGTATTGCGGCCATAGATATTGATAATTGCATTTTATGCGGTGCTTGCGAAAAAGTTTGCCCTGCAGATTGTATTGATTTTACTCAAATCGAAAAGAAATCTCAGATAAAAGTAAAAGCAGTAATTATAGCAACAGGGTATAATCTTTTTGATGCAAAAATCATTAAAAGATACAATGTGGGCACAGTCAAAAATGTAATTACTTCAATGCAAATGGAACGGCAACTTGTCCCAACCCGTCCCTTTAATAATGTTCTGCGACCCAGCGATGGGAAAATGCCGGATAATATAGCTTATGTCCTTTGCGTAGGTTCAAGAGACGAAACGGTTGGAAATCCGATTTGCTCACAGGTTTGTTGTATGTATTCAACTAAACAAGCTCAATTGATTATGGGAGCTTTACCAATGGCTGATGTTACGATTTATTACATAAATATCAGAGCATTCGGTAAAGGGTTTTGCGAATTTTATCAGCAAGCAAAAGGAATGGGAGTTGAATTTGTTAAAGGAAAAGTTGCAAGAATTGAACAAGGTGAAGACGAAAACGTTATTTTAAGATACGAAGATATTATTAAAGGAACTGTTCAGGAAGCCGAGCACGATTTAGTTGTGTTATCGGTGGGTATTTTGCCAAATACCGATTATACCGGGTTTTTTAAAAATGGGGGAGTAGAGCAAGATAAGTTCAATTATGTAAAACAAACCGATGAGTTATTGAGTCCTGCTTTAACAAGTATTAACGGAGTTTTTGCAGCAGGTACCTCTACAGGCCCTATGGATATACCCGACACAATTTTATCTGCCGGAGCAGCTTCATCTGAAACAGCAAGTTATTTAAGGAAGGCAAAATAATGAAAAATAAAATTGGAGTTTATATATGTCATTGCGGTTCTAATATTTCCGATTATGTTGACGTAAAAAAATTAAACGAAATCACTGCAAAAATCGAAGGTGTGAATATTGCCAAAGACACGATGTTTGCTTGTGCCGATTCAACTCAAAAAGAAATTATCGATGATATAAAAAGCAATGAACTTGATTCTATTGTTATTGCTTCTTGCTCGCCAAAGTTACATTTGGAAACATTCAGAAATGTTGCAATCAGAGCCGGCTTGAATCCTTATAATTATGTACAGGTAAATATTCGAGAACAATGCTCGTGGGCGCATTCTGATGATAAAAAGGGAGCAACCCTTAAGGCTCTGCAATTAGTAAAAGCCGGTATTGAAAGAGTAAAACGTTCACAGGCACTTGAACCTATAGAAATTTCTTCCAGAAATGTCGTTCTTATTGTTGGAGCCGGGGTTGCAGGAATGAGATCTGCAATTGAACTTGCAGATATGGGAACGGAAGTTTATTTGATTGAACGGGAATATTTTGTGGGTGGCAGAACTTCTCAATGGAATACACTTTTTACTACAGATGAAACAGGTGAGCAAGTTATTAAAAGACTTTATAAAAAAGTGATTTCGTATAAAAGCATTACTCTTTTTACGGGTGCCGAAATTGTATCAAAATCGGGAGGTATAGGAAAATTTGATATAAAACTTAAAATTAAACCCAGGCACATTAAACCGAATTGCGAATTAGATTGGAAAAAATTTGATAAAGCTGTTAGTGTTTGTCCTATTGAAGTTGAAGATGAATTTAATTTCGGACTGACAAAGCGGAAAGCTATTTTTATGAATTATAAAAGTGAATTTCCGCAAATTCCGGCAATTGATACAGAAAATTGTAACAGATGCGGAGAATGCGTTAAAATTTGTCCTGAAATTGATTTAGATCAAAAAGACGAAATTTTAAATATAAAAGTTGGTGCTATTTTGCTTACAACAGGTGCCGACCCGTATGAACCGAAAAAAGACGAATACGGTTATAAAACATTGGATAATGTTATTACTCTGCAGCAGCTCAAAAGACTAATTGAGTTAAATGATGATAAAAATTTAAGTTATAAAGGGAAAAAAATTAAAGATGTAGCTTTTATTTATTGTGTTGGTAGTCGTCAGGAAGAAGGAGGGAACACCTATTGTTCTAGATATTGCTGCACTTCAGCTATACATTCTGCAATTCTTTTGAAAAATAAATACAGAGATATCAGGAATTATCATATAAACCGGGGAATAAGAACTTACGGGAAACAGGAATTACTTTATAAAGAATCTTCCGAAAACGGGGATATTTATTTACAATTTTTTGAAGATAAAATACCAACAGTAGAAAAATCAAAAAACGGTGCTACAATAAAAGTTATTGATATTTTAACTACTAACAGAGAAATAGAGTTAGAGGCCGATTTGGTTGTTCTTGTTACGGGAATGGTGCCGCGAAAAGATAATACTATTGCTGGTATTTTAAAAGTCCCGATAGGCAGAGATAAATTTTTCAACGAAATACACCCTAAATTACGTCCCGTTGAAACCGTTATTGATGCAGTTTATATTGCCGGAGCTTGTCAGGCACCCCGAACAATAAGAGAATCTATTGATTCGGCACTTTCGGCTACTGCAAAAGCAAATTCCTTAATCAGTAAAGGGAAAATCGATCTTGAACCAACTTTGGCTCAAATAGATACATCAACCTGTGAATGGTGCGGAAAATGTGTCGATGTTTGTCCTTATTCTGCTATTAAAAAGGTGGAAAAAGAAGGAAAACAAATTGCCGAAATAATAGAATCAAATTGTAAAGGCTGCGGAATGTGTATGCCTGTATGTCCTTCTAATTCAATTCAATTAATCGGCTATACCGATACTGAAATTGAAAGTATGATTGAAGCGCTTATCAGTTAAAATAAAATTTAATTTGTAAAAAAGATGCCGGATAATAAAAATACCTTTAAAATATTAAGAGAAAAAAGAGGCGTGCCGGAACACGTTAAAGAGTTCATGAAAGCTGACAATAAAATAAAACGGGAAATTAAGCAGGCTTTGAAAGAAGAACCCAGGACAATAAAACAAATTGCTAAGATTACAGGTCTTCAAGGTGATGTAGTAACTTATTATTTGATGACAATGATAAAATACGGCGAAATAATTCCCGGCGAAATGGACGATATGGATGAATATTATTTATATACATTAAAAAAATAGGGTTTTATTATGTCTAAAATAAATCCAGAGTTTACAAATGAGTTAAAAAAATTCGGAGCAGTTAATATAAACGCTTGTTATAATTGTGGTAATTGCACTGCTGTTTGCTCATTATCAACCGAAGATAATTCTTTTCCCAGAATGATGCTCAGGGCAAGTGTATTAGGATTGGACACAAAAATAGAAACATCTTTGGATCCATGGTTATGCTATTATTGCGGTGAGTGTAGTGAAACCTGCCCGCGTGAAGCAAATCCCGGTGAATTAATGATGACACTTAGAAGATGGCTTACTGCCAAATATGACTGGACAGGGCTTTCCGGCCTTTTATATACTTCTATACCGGCATTAATAATTGGTTTTATTCTGGTAGCTATAGCAATTATTGGTGTTGGCTATACAATGCAATTCAATGTTGAGTCAATTATGGAATTCGGACATGATTTTGAAATGTTCGCAATTATGGGGGTCTTTTCACTGATACTTGTTCCTAATATTATCAGAATGTTCTGGTTTACAGTATTAAAAGAAAAAATAAAAGTGCCTCTTATATCCTATATTAAAGGGGTTTGGGATTTAATTTTGCATATGTTCACTCAGAAAAATGCCCTGACATGTGAAAATAATACCTTCCGCTGGTTTGAACACTTTTTAATTGTAATTGGATATTTGCTTTTGCTGTTTACTACAGTTTTTCTAAATTGGTTTGAAACGGAAAACACTTTTGTTATTTGGTTAGGTTACATTGTAGGTGCGATAATATTTGTTTTTACATTTGATTTTATCCTTTCACGTATTAAAAAAAGCAAGGAATTAAGTAAATTTTCTCATCCAAGTGACTGGTTATTTGTTATCTGGCTTTTCTTAATGGGATTGTCGGCATTTATAGTACGTATTTTTATCGACACAGACCTGATTGATAGCAATATCTGGTTATACTTCGTGCATCTGATTATTCTTGCACAATGGGCTTTATTAATTGTTCCGTTTGGAAAATGGACCCATTTCCTTTATCGCTCATTTGCTATGTATTTCAAGAAATTAGAAGAAGACAGTAAGTAGAATAATAATTATCTGTCCATTTAGCTTTGAAGCACGTAGACTCACCTACGCAATATTCAGTGGACTGTGTCCACCGTAGCCCGGAGGAGCCTTGAAGAAGTGGGCGAAGCCCCTACTTCGCCAAGGCTACGTAGGGCGAAGGTGGAGCATATCGGAATCGAACCGATGACCTCTTGACTGCCAGTCAAACGCTCTAGCCAACTGAGCTAATGCCCCAAAATTTTATGTTTGCAAAAATATAAAAAATCTGTAAATAATATCCTGCAACCTGTCATGATTATCATTAAACTCAAGAAAAACAGCGTATTTGACAGTTAGTTTGGCGTGATTATTGCATCATTTTACATGATACTATGCTCTGTTAACCAAAAAAAAGAAAGGAAAATTAACATTTATAATCTTTTTTTTAAATACTTTTTGATTATTTTAGGATAAATACTTAAGTTTAAAGCCTTAAAAAAAAGTAAATAACCATGGAACTTAAAAAAAGTGACGAAGCTAGCCTTGAGAAAAAAAAGGGAGTCTTTTTCCAGTTGGGATTGGTAATCACCCTTTCGCTAATTTTAATTGGTTTTGAATGGACAAGCTCAGGATTGAGTGAAAACCGATTTGATACAGGAGAGGGAGATGTAATTGATGAGGAAATTATTCCTGTAACACGTCAGGAAAAACCTGAACCCAAATCTTTGCCTAAGCCACCTAAAGTAACGGAGGTATTGAATATTGTTGAAGATAATGTTATAATTGAAAACGAACTTATACTTGATGATCTGGAATCCGATCAGGATGAGGAAGTTCAAATACTTGATTTCGATGTGGCTGATGAAGAAGAAGAAGAAGCTGAAATATTCTATATCGTTGAGGATATGCCAAGCTTTAAAGGGAAAGGTCTTAATGGTTTCAGGAACTGGGTTATGAAAAACCTTCAATATCCTGAAATAGCTGCTGAAAACGGGATAAGCGGCACAGTATATGTTCAGTTTGTAGTTGAACCTACAGGAATGGTTAATAAAGTGACAATAATGAGAAGTGTAGATCCATCCCTCGATAAAGAAGCTATCAGGGTAGTGAAAACTTCTCCGAAATGGACCGCCGGAAAACAAAGAGGGAAACCTGTACGGGTGGCATTTACTTTCCCAATCAAATTTGTACTGCAGTAATTGAATAAATAAGAATTCTACATAACCCTGATCTGTTGGTCAGGGTTTTTTTTAAATTACTTATTTATACATTTGTGTAATAAAATATTTGGTCTGCATGAATGCAGAAGATAAAAGATAAAATTAAAAAGTAATAAGAAATGAAAAAAATTGCGTATCTCCTGACTATTATTCTTGTAATAACTTCTTGTGTTTCTTCAAAAAAGCAATTACAGAAAGGGAATTATGATGCTGCTATTGAAAAATCTGTTAAAAAATTAATGAAGAAACCTGACAATAAGGAAGAAATTCTAACCCTGGATAAGGCTTATAATATTGCTAATGAACAGGATCTGAGCAGGGTGAAATATCTTAAATTGGAAAGTAATCCGAATACATGGGATGAAATTCTTAACCATTACCTTCGATTAAAAAACAGGCAGACGCTTGTAAGGACAGTCCTTCCGTTGAGAATGCCACGCAGAACAATAGATTATAAATATTTTGACTACGATAGAGAGATTGTTGAGGCAAAACATAACGCAGCTGAATTTTTCTTTGCCCATGGTCAGAAATTAATGGGAAACAATAATAAAGAAAGTTACCGTGAAGCATATTACGAGTTTAGAAAAGTAAAAGAATACTGGGGTGATTATCAAAACATTGATCAACTGATAAATGAAGCACATTACCAGGGGATGAGCAGGGTGCTGGTATCAATTGAAAACAAAACACATCTGAAACTTAGTGAAGAGTTTAAGAAAGACCTTCTTGCAATTAATCATGCCGAATTAAATAGTGAATGGGTTGAATACCACATACGTCATTTGAATGATGACATTAATTATGATTTTTTAGTATATATTAGTTTAAAGATCATAACTGTTTCACCTGAGTCAGTAAAAGAAAAAGATATACTTGAAAAAAAGAAAGTTGAAAATGGATTTGATTATGCACTTGATCCAAATGGAAATGTGATGAAAGATACAGCAGGGAATGATATAAAAATTACTAAATATAAAACTCTTCAATGTACAGTAATTGAAACTACTCAGCAAAAAAGTGTAAATATTGTTGGGGATGTAGAGATTATTCAAACTAACCCCGAAAAACTTATTAAGAAAGATCCTATTGGCGCAGAAACATATTTTGAACATCTCTCAGCAAGAGCTATTGGTGACCTGGGCGCCCTCTCGTCAGATACCAGGAAACTGGTCGGGATAGATGCAGTTCCTTTTCCCGATGATGTGTCAATGATAATGCAATGCAGCGAAACGCTGAAATTGGCTATTAGAGATATCCTGCGAAGAAACAGACGGTATATCTATTAGAGCCCGTCTAATAAACTCTGAATGGGAAAATTGATCATAACAAAAGAAGAAGCAAAAAAAGCAGTACTGGTCGGAGTAATAAAACAGGATCAGAATGAATCTGAAGTTGACGATTATCTTACAGAACTTGAATTGTTAGCAACCACTGCAGGCGCAGAACCTGTTGGCAGATTTACTCAAAAACTTGATAAGCCTGATTCAAAGACTTTTATTGGCTCAGGCAAGCTGGCAGAGCTTGTAAAGTACATTAAAGAGAAAGGGATAGATATAGCTATATTTGATGATGATCTCTCTCCAAGTCAGCTAAGGAACATTGAGGGTGTCGTGAAATGCCGTGTGCTTGACCGCACAAATTTAATACTTGATATTTTTGCAACAAGGGCAAAAACAGCACATGCCAAAACACAGGTAGAACTTGCACAATATCAATATCTTTTACCACGTCTTACCGGATTATGGACTCACCTTGAAAGGCAAAAAGGAGGAATTGGTCTGCGTGGACCGGGAGAAACTGAGATTGAAACCGATAGAAGAATAATACGTGATAAAATATCACGACTGAAAAAGCACCTGAATAAGATTGATAAACAAATGGCAACCCAGCGAAAGAACAGGGGGAAACTGGTCAGGATTGTTTTGGTGGGATATACAAATGCCGGAAAATCAACATTGATGAATGTCCTTAGTAAATCGGAACTGTTTGCTGAAGATAAATTGTTTGCAACCCTGGATACTATCGTAAGGAAAATTACTATTAAGAATTTACCTTTCCTTCTGGCTGATACAGTTGGGTTTATACGCAAATTACCTCATCACCTGGTTGAATCGTTCAAATCAACTTTAGATGAAGTGCGTGAAGCAGATATTCTGATTCATCTGGTGGATATTTCTCATCCCAATTTTGAGGAACAGATCATGGTAGTGAATCAAACACTGAATGATTTGAAAATTTACGATAAATCTTCAATTGTTGTTTTTAATAAAATTGATGTTTATTCATTTATTCAAAAAGATGAAGATGATCTTACTCCTTCAATAAAAGAAAATCTGACACTTGATGAACTAAAAAGAACATGGATGGCAAGAAAAAATGCCTCTTGTGTATTTATTTCTGCTGTGAAAAAGACAAATATCCCTGAGCTTAAAGAAGTTCTGTACAAAAAAGTGAAAGAAATACACCGGAAAAGGTATCCGTATAATGATTTCCTATATTAAATGAAGCCTTGCTCTAGCATGTATTCAGCAATCTGCACTGCATTGGTTGCAGCTCCTTTCCTTATGTTATCCGAAACGATCCAAAGATTCAGACAATTCTTTCGCGACCGGTCTTTTCTGATCCTGCCAACAAAAACCTCATCCCTGTTTGCGGAACTTACCGGCATTGGATAAATATTATTTCTTGGATCATCTGTTACCTCTATCCCTGGCGAATTTTTCAGGATACTTATTATGTCTTGTAATTCAAAATTCCTGGAAAATTCTATATTTACCGATTCTGAATGTCCACCCAGTACGGGGATACGTGCCGCGGTTGCTGTGATATTAATAACCTGATCATTCAGAATCTTCCGGGTTTCATCTATCAGTTTTATCTCTTCCGTTGTATAACCTGTATCGGTGAAAGTTCCGCAGTGAGGAAGACAATTTAAATCAATTTGGTGTGGATAAAACATATTTGGTTCGATGTTTTTCCTTTCGCTTTCCATTTGGTTGATCGCGGGAACGCCGCTTCCGCTTACCGACTGATAAGTTGAAATAACAATCCTGTTTATTAAATATTTTTTATGTAAAGGTGCAAGAACCATAACCAGTTGAATGGTTGAACAATTAGGATTAGCAATTATCCTGTCGTTACTATTTATCACTTCAGCATTTATTTCCGGAACAATAAGTTTTATTTCAGGATCCATTCTCCAGGCCGAAGAATTATCAATCACTATGCCGTATTGTGCAAAAGCCGGAGCAAATTCTTTTGAAACCTTTCTCCCGGCAAAAAACAAAACAAGATCAGGTTTAGCAGCCAGCCCTTCCTTGATACTTACAATCTTAATTTTATTTTTGCGAAAAAAAACGGTTTTTCCTGATGATCTTTCAGAAGCTGCCGGGATCAATTGATCAACAGGAAATTTTCTTTCTTCTAATAGCTTTATCATTGTCTTTCCAACAAGTCCCGTTGCTCCTACAATACATACTTTCATATTTATTTTATTTTTTATTTATAAAATATTATCTTTAAACAGTAAACCAACCGAGCCTTAAAAATAAATGATTTTAGTCAGAATTCCGGTTTATCATAGATGGATTCTTTTTAATTTGTTGTTGCTTGTTATGCAAATGCCTGTAAATTCACAGGTTGACATGAATTTTGAGGACTCATTACTAACCGGTTGGTCTCAGGATAAAGATTTTCGATGGGAAATATCAGGAAATTTTCCCCTGATTGGTAATTTCTCATTACATCATGCATACGATAATCCATCAAGCGGAAAAGACAGGATTTCCTATCCATTGAATACCCTTAGACCCGATTCCGGACTTGTAACCTGGAATTTTGTTGTCAGGCATGAATATCCACCATCAAGCGCCAATAACTGGAGCTTTTTCCTGATGTCTGATAAAGATGCAATGGAAATGTACCCCGGTGGTGATTTAAATGCACTGGTTATGGGTGTAAATTATACCGGCTCGTCTGATCTTGTGAGTATGTGGAAAATTATTGATGGAGATGCTTCGGTTATACTTGAAACAGGGTTTAATTATGAGGAAAGTGTTGGTGCCTCAGGTATAATCAATTTTGAAGTAACCAGAACTTTTTCAGGACTATGGGAAATAAAAATTGATACTTCAGATAGGTTTAATCATCAAATTTCAATTGGATCAATAACTGATTCATGGTTAATGCCATGCAGGCATTTTGGCATTTATTATGAATATTCATCATCACAGGACAGAAAATTATGGATAGATAATATTTCTATACAGGGCAGGTTTATTATTGATACAATACCCCCGGAGATAGATTCGTTATTTATTCAATCATCACAGGCGCTATATATCCGGTTTAATGAGCCCGTAAATACAGATTCAGCACTTGATACAATAAACTACAAGGTTAATCATGGAACAGGACATCCTGAGCATATTATTCCGGTCTCTTCGAATGAGGTAATGCTGGAATTCGCGAGCCCTTTTACCGAAGAAACTGTATATAATATAGATGTTACCGGAATCGCTGATTTGTCGGGGAATATTATTAATGACTATTCAAATTCATTTGTCTGGTATTTTGCAAAAGCATTTGATATTGTGATAAATGAAATAATGGCCGATCCTGACCCGTCAATTGAATTACCGTCAGTGGAATATGTTGAGTTATATAATATTTCGGCTTATCCGGTTAATTTGAATAATTGGATGTTTATTACCGGCACCAATAGGAAATTCCTTTCTGATGTTACCATAATGCCGGACAGCTATCTTATTTTGTGTTCTGAAGAAAACGTTGAGTATTTAAATCCTTTCGGGAAAGTTTTAGGAGTTACCGGTTTCCCTGTTCTTACCAATACGGGAAAAACCTTGACTCTGAAGAATAATAAAAATCATATTATTTCAAGCGTTACATATAGTGATAAGTGGTATAAGGATGATTATAAATCGGAAGGGGGGTGGTCTCTGGAGCAGATAGATCCGGCTAATCCATGTAGTGGGATAGCAAATTGGGAGGCATCGGTAGATTATAAGGGGGGTACACCGGGGAGAGCAAATTCAGTTCTTGGAGAAAATCCCGATTTTTCTCCACCGGGAATAAAAAAAGCTGTTATTGAAGAAAAAAACCGGTTAATGGTATTTTTCACTGAGCCGTGTGATAGTCTGTCTGCAATGTTATGCGGGAATTATTTTGTAGATTTTGGTTTCGGAAATCCTGATTCGGTTCATTTAGTGGCACCTCATTATTCAGAAGTACTCCTTTTTTTCAGCAACCCATTTTTACCCAAAATTATTTATACTATCGAATTAAGTAGTGGTTTATATGATTGTGCCGGAAATTCCTCTGATAACTATAATATGATAAGTTTCGGGTTGCCTGAAAATCCGGATAGTCTTGATATTATAATTAATGAGATATTGTTTAATCCCTTATTAGATGGAGTTGATTTTGTTGAGATATATAACAGATCAGAGAAAATTATTGACCTGCAATTGCTTAACCTGGCAACATACCCCTTTTCGGAAGAACCGGCATTGTTGTTTCCGTCTGAATACCTTGCTGTAACAGTTGATATACCAAAGCTTCAGGAGCAATATTTTTTTAACGATCCGGGGGCGTTATTGCAGATATCCGATATGCCTTCTTTTAGTAACGAAGAAGGGAAAGTTATCCTTAC
>JAGGXD010000240.1 GCA_021163295.1 Bacteroidales bacterium | reverse complement strand
TAAGACCTTTATCGGTTTGGTATGGCCTTGTTACATCAACATGCATGCGGTCGGGTTTCCCATCACCATCAGTATCGAATTCTGTTTCAACCCAGAGGTCATGTCGAATCCACTTTTCAGGATCATTAAAGGCGGGTACGATTTGCGCTTCACCATCTTTAAAAACAGGTACTGCCTTGTCATTTTTTTTGTCTTCCTTTTTCTGTGCACTGGCGGGAGTCATAAACGCAAATAGAATAGCAATAATTGCAGTAGATACGCACAACCGTGTGTATCTGCATTCTAAATTAATTATTTTTTTCATGATGTTTATAGTATTTACTTATCAAATCGTTACGAGGTTTAAAAATAGTTATTTACTTTCAATTTTCCATATCATCCCGCATTACCCATGAGTCGTTGTTTACTTCTGTTTTATCTACAAATTCACTTTTTTACTTTAGTGATAATTTGCATCTTTGTAGAATGTTGATCAAAAAAATAGTTAGCACCATTGAAATGCCCTGGGTTCTAATTCCCGGGTTGTAACGCTACTTTAATACCTTTCGTTTTTTTATTCTTAAACATCATTTTTTAACATTTTAATTTTCAAGCATGAGTAATGTAATTGTATTAGGTGCCGGTATGGTAGGCAGTGCTATGGCAATAGATATGGCAAAAAACCATAATGTAACACTAACTGATTTAAATAAGAGTGTATTGGATAATGTAAAATTGAAGCATAACAGTTTAACAATTCAACAGTTAGATGTAACCAACAAAATAGAGCTACAGAGTACCATAAAACAATATGATCTGGTAATATGTGCTGTACCAGGATTTTTAGGGTTTAAGACTTTAAGAGCTATTATTGAGGCAGAAATGAATGTAATAGACATCTCTTTTTTCCCGGAAAACTCTTTAGAGTTAGATGCCCTGGCTAAAGAAAAAAATATAACTGCAATAGTAGATTGTGGTGTTGCTCCGGGAATGGATAATGTTATTTTAGGACACTACAATGAGAAAATGAAGCTAACCGATTTTGAGTGTTTGGTTGGGGGATTACCAAAAGAAAAAAAATGGCCTTTTTGCTATAAGGCACCTTTCTCCCCAATTGATGTAATTGAGGAATATACCCGACCTGCAAGGTATGTAGAACACGGAGAAGAAGTAGTTCGTGAACCTTTAACGGATTGTGATTATGTTGAGTTTGATAAGGTTGGAACTTTAGAAGCTTTTAACTCGGATGGGTTGAGGTCAATAATTTACACTATGCCTCATATTCCTAACATGAAAGAAAAAACCTTACGTTATCCTGGTCATGTGGAATATGTGAGAGTATTAAAAGAGAGTGGTTTTTTTAGTGAGGAAAAGGTAGATATAAATGGCAACCAGGTTTCTCCTTTAGATTTTACCAGTAAAATTCTTATTAACGAATGGAAATTAGGTGAAACTGAAAAAGAATTAACCGTATTGAGAGTTACTTTAAAAGGAGAAAATGCAAACGGACAAACAGAGGAGATAGTTTATAATTTGCATGATGAATATTGTGAGGATACCAACACATCATCTATGGCAAGAACAACTGGGTATACTGCTACAGCAGCAGCCAATCTGTTTTTAGAAGGTTTGTTCACAGAAAAAGGGGTTTTCCCACCGGAATTGGTTGGTAAGCATGAAGTTTGTTTTAACTATTTCTTAAAATATTTAGAAAAAAGAAACATTCATTATATTAAAAGCTCACGCTTAATTTAATTTACTAATAGTAGAATCACATACATGATTAAAATGTTTTACCATGTCTGCATATTTGCTGTCATAAGCAAAGTTTTTCGTCTCGTTTAAATCTTCCTTGTGATTGTATAATTCAATGAATCCAGGATTATCATCATACCTGATAAATTTCCAGGTGTCGTCCCTGTAACATTCTGTCTTTAGGAGAAGGGGATTTCCTTCTAGTCGATGTTCTAAAAATATGGATGAACGCCATTTTTTTGGAGTTTGGCCATAAAAAGCAGTCAGGCTTTCACCCTGGTAACTTTCGGGAATATCTACACCCGCAAGCTTGAGTATAGTAGGCGTAATATCCACATTAAGTACCATCTCCTTAAAAGTTTTGCCCCGTTCTGATTCTGGTTGCCTGGGATCATATATTATCATTGGCACCCGAATGGACTGTTCGTACATAAGCCACTTGCCGGCGTACCCTCGTTCTCCCAAAAAGTAACCATTATCACCCATTAAAATAATCACCGTATTTTCTGCCAGCCCTTCCTCTTTCAGGGTGGTTTGTATCCTGCCTATAACACTGTCAACACCGCTGATCATCTTATAATATCCTTTAACCATTTTCTGACGTTTCTCAGGAGTATCATATCGCCAATACCATCGTTTCCGGTTCATAGTGGTTTTCAAGAACTCCGGTAATCCGTCAAAAAATGCGGGATCCGCTGTTTCCGGTAGCGGTATTTCATTCTTCGCGTATAAACTATCGCAGTACCCGGGCCAGAAATACTGCTCGTCAGCTCCGTCATCAGCATGGGGCGACCAGAAAGAGAGAGAAAGGCAAAAGGGTTCCTCTTTGTTTGATTTTATAAAGTCGATTGCGTGGTTACCATTAATATCTGCCAAATGCATCTGCTTTCCGTCAACTTCTTTGAAGTATGGATAATATGTTTTAACTTTTTTACAAAATAATGAATCTTCGATTCCTTCATTTACATTAACACCAAATTTTCCAACAAACCCCGTTCGGTAGCCAGCTTTTCGCAGCAAATATGGATAGCTTTCAAGCATGTAATTATTGTTGAGGTTAGGTTTTCCAAATGTATAATTGTGCGTTCGCTCATATAATCCTGTAAACAATGTTGCGCGGCTGGCAGCACAAATAGGAGTAGTTACAAAAGCATTACTAAAATAGAGTCCTGAGCTTGCCAGTTCATCCATGTTTGGTGTTTTAATAATAGTATTACCTGCATAGCCAAGGGCGTCCCACCGTTGATCATCTGTGAGAATAAAAATTATATTTGGTCTTTTCGTTAGCCTTTCCTGACTCTCTTCTTTTTTAGAATTTCCACATGAAACAAAGGTTAAAATCAAAATTGAAATGGCTAATAGGATTCTTGCGTTGATCATTTTTAACATTTTTATTACTACTATCCGCCAAATGACCTATATTTATTGTTAAACACTGAGAATTTATCTAAATTCATCAATTAACGCTTGATTTACAGATGAACTAAAATAGTATATTTTCCTGAGGGTAATTCAAAAGAACAATGTTTTTTATCATTTCTATTTGGTGAAAATAAGATGCCACTACTGTTTTCTGAAAAGGTTACTTTTTGTTGCTCACTCACTGGCAGTTTGACTAATGCCAAACTCCCTTTTGGTATCGTTATTTCAAACACCTGTTTTTCGTATCCGTAATTTTTCCAGTTTGATACTATTTCACCAAAAGGTGAATTATATGAACTGAATACATGAGATAAACCTTCAGGTAATGAGGGGTTTATAATAAATTTTTCAAAGCCTGGATAATCCTGATTGGGTCTTATCCCTCCAAGCCATCTGTAAAACCATTCAGAAACCGACCCAAACATAGGATGGCAATTAGAATAAATATTATCACTTTCTTTCCATGTTTCCCATAGAGTTGTAGCTCCCTGATCAATCATGTACCCCCAACCAGGATATGATGTGCTATTTAAAATATCGTAAACAATCCTGGAATTACCTGTTTTTGAAAGTGCTTCAAGAATATATTTGGTTCCAAAAATACCCGTACTAAAATGACCAGTAGGCCGGGATAAAGAGACTAATAGTGAATCTACTGCCATATCTATTTTATTCTCAGGGATAATATTGTGATACAGCAAAGTGGCGAATAGCGTTTGTTTGTTTATTGGATTAGCTACTGGTAGGTTCCAAAATTTATCCAAAATAATTGTAATGAGTTTATTAGCAAGTTTTTCAAACTGTTTTTCATGCTCAATATCATCCATATAGGAAGCAAATGTTTTCATTATCCTTGCACATTGGAGGTAGTGAGCAGTTCCGGTTAGCTTTACCGGGACCGGCTCAAGAGATTCGTGATCACTCAAACCTGACTCTACGATTCCATTCGGATGTATGCGTTCTGCTTTCTCCATCCATTTTAAATCCATATTGTATAATTCCTTTATTAGGGCAGTATCATTATAATACAGAAAGAGATTATATTGTGTGGTTAGAAATGCCGACTCCCAACTTAAGCCGCAGTACTTTATTCCTACATAAGGAGCCGTATCTATAAACACGGAATCGTTTATTGCATCAACCCAATCGTAAATAGTTTTACGATAAAAATCTTGCATATCAAAATTGTAAATAAATGCTTCACATGTGGCATTCAAATCACCCCCATAACCAAACTTCTCACGAGCCGGGCAATCGGACTGTACACTTATAAGATTGGCGAGAAATGTTCTTTCCGTGGCGTCCTGTATTGAATTGATAAGCTCTGATGAGCTGGTAAAATGATTATTGTTCTCTACATTTGTATTTAAAGCAAGTCCTTCTATTTCAGCAATCTTAAGTGGTTCTTTTAATCCTGATACTTCCATATACCGGTATGTATGAAAGGTAAACTCAGGACTATACCACTGTTCTGTTTTATCGCCAAACATATAACTATCAGATTGCCATGCAATGGCTGGAGAACCTGCCCCCCCCATACCTTCCTTTTTAATCTGACCTGCAACTGTGGTCATTGGGTTAAGTTCTCCGTTGCCATAGATTCTTTCTCCAAAACGAAAGGAAATAGTATCTCCTTGTTTTCCTTTTAAATGAATTCGGTAGAGTCCTGTAAAATTCACTCCCATGTCTATCAAGTAGTTGCCATTTGACACAGGCGAAATGGATATCGGTGTTTTTATATCCGTAATCTGAACAGGTGGGAAAAATGCTTTTTGCAACTTTCCCCCTGGTCCTTTACTCTCAGCAGCTTCTTTCCATAAATTATCATTAAAACCAATTGTTTCCCATCCCTCTATTTCGTTTTTAGCATCATAAACCTCTCCTAAGTAAACATTGTTTTTTCTTATAGGGCCATAGAAGTATCTCCATGAATCGTCAGTGACTATTTCTTCTATTTTCCCATTATAGGATTCCAATTTTAATTTGGCAATGAATACAGGTTTTCCGATAGGGAGTGCATCCCGTAAGTTGAGATTGCCCCACATTTTCATTGGGAGTGGATTATAAAATCCATTCCCAAGAGTTACACCAAGGCAATTGGAGCCTTGTTTAACTTCTGTAGTAAGGTCATACTCGGAATAGTAAACTCTTTTGCCAAAATTTGTCCATGCAGGATCAAGGTAATTCTTCCCTATTCTTTTACCATTGATCGATGCGCGATAGTATCCAGCCGAGGTTATATATAAGGTAGCAGAGCGAATATCATTTTTTGCAATGAACTCTCTGCGAAAAATAGGTGTTGGATCTTCATCATATAGGAGAGAGTCAATTATGGGTAAATCTTTCTGTACACCAATCCATGTCGCATTAACCAAATCTGTATTATTAATAATAGGCGGGTCATTATTTGTGTTAAAGTTACAAGCTGAAAATACTAGATAGACAGCAATTGGAATGAATAACACAATATAATTCCGTTGTTTTACGATAAACATAATAATCTTAAAATCTTTCATATTGCTTAAGAATTAAGCCATCATCATCCTGTTACAAATTAATTATTATACTTTCCATTCTATGCCACCATCATTTGTCAATATCCATCTTAAAGAATCCTGCGATCTCGCATTGCCAACAAAACATATTGAAAATGTTAAAATTAATATCCCTTTATATAATGTTCTCATACTGTGTATTGATTTTTTAATTAATAAGTGATAAATTCCATAAGATCGTTTACACAAAAATGTCATCATTGAAAAATTTAATCACAATATGTTGAAATATTTTTTTTCAACACAAAGGTTTAGTACTCTTAACGATATGGAACAAAAGGCCAGGGAGTTTTCAGATTTCCATAACCAAAACCATCGTTATTCTTCTCAAGTAGGGAAAACGCCCAATATGCTTGTAGATAAATTAAATATTTACAAACTAATCAATCGAATAAACATAGATAAACCAATCCCTTTAGAAGAAGGAAAGATTATCTTCATCCGTTTCATAAGAAGTGACAATGTGCTTAAGATACTTAACAGTAAATTTCATGTAAATAAACAATTATCATATACTTATGTGATTGCAGAAATAATAGTAGAAAAACATGTGCTTATAGTGTCTCAGGACAATAATATTCATCATGTTTTTCCTTTTGAAATGCCTGTTGATTGGGAAACAATATGTCAATGAACTTATGGTATTTTGCCCGCCTTAGCGAGTGCGCCCCACGTGGGGCTATAGTATCGCAATGTAAACAATGTTATGAAATAATTTCTTCTTTAGCAAAATGAATAGTATCCACGGAAGAACTTTCTTAACCATGCGTTACGGGTTTATTTTTTGAAACAATCCCATCTGCACCCCAAGCTTTTGCATTGCTTCCCATTGAAACCAAAAGTGAGTTGGTAACATGGCGGAAACCATTGCGGAAGCTTCCAATTTTGATTCTTCCACTTCAAACGTTTCCCCCAAAGTTTTTAGCAATTCGCACGAATCAGTCATTTGAATTTTAGGAAACTGCTTTTTGAGTGTGTTCAATACTTCTGAATTGGTATCGCAAACCTGAACTGATGACAGTTCGATTTGTTTGTTTGCTAACGCTTGCAGAAAAATTTTAGTGATTCTTTCGCCACCAATAAATCCAATTGATTTTGATTTCATAATATTTGATTTTTAAAACAATTTAAGTCCCATTTTAACAGCCATAATTAGAAGAATAATTGCAAGAATCTTTTTCACTATTTTCGGATTCAGCCGCTTTTGCATGAATATGTTTCCAATAGTTGCCCCTGCAACACCAGCAAGGGAGGTTAATATCAATAATCTCCAATCAACCGCGCCAATTGACCAGTAAGTAAGAAATCCGGATAATGAAGAAAAAGGAACAACAAAAGCAGTTATTGTTGTGATTTTTTTTGGATTAAACCCCATCATTAATAAAAGCGGAGAAATAATTCCACCACCACCTATACCGAGCATACCTGATATTAAACCTGCAACCGCACCAATTACTGAAAGAGGAAAATAGAGAATTTCTTCTCGAAAATTTGTTCCCTTTTTATTCTTAAAAAACAGAAACATAAAGCCTGAGAATAACAAGAAAGAAACGAACATTAGCAACACAATATGTGAAGCAATGTATTTTGACAGATAAGCCCCAACAATTGCGAAAAGAAACGAAAAGATAATAATTGGAATGCCTAATTTAAAATCGAGGCGTTTGTTTTTAATGTTGTTAACACTTGCTCCTGTTAAACTTATGGTATTGTAAAATAATCCCACGGGTTTTGCAACCGATATAGGAATCCCGAAAGAATCCATAATTGGAATCAATATAATTGCTGCCCCTACGCCTCCAAGGGAGAAAATAAGGGCAGCAAAAAAAGAAATCGCTGCTAAATAATATTCCACAATATGCTGCTAATTATTTCTGTGAACAAGGAATACATACTCTTTTACCATCAATAATTTTTGATTGATTGTCGAATACAATCTCATTACAGTTTGAGCAATTTTGCCAATCAAAAGTTCCTTTCGGCAATTCAACATTTTTCTCGAAAATTTCACTTACAGAAAATAGCACATTCTCGTCCATTTGTTTCACATTTTCAATAAGTGGCATTACCAATTCAGGTTTAATATCTTTAGGTTCAACTTTTTGTTTTCGGAGCTTTACAAATTCAGAGTTCAATGCCTTTTCAAAAAACGCTGGTCGCATCGAAACTCTCACTGCTTTCTTTGTTTTTAAATCAACCAAAACAATGGCATTTTTCCCATAATTTAACTTTTCTACAATTCCTTTCCCATAGGTACAACCCGTTGAAGCCATTACTCCATCTAAAAAGCAAGCAGCTGCATGTGCGGGTCCGTTTTCACAAAAAAGATATAGTTCTTTGTTACTGGCTTTTTCAACACCAAGTTTTTTCATTGCGGTTAACCCTGCTCGGTAACCAATTGGCATTGCAGGACATTTGTGTCCGTGAAACTCATAAGCCCAATCTGGTACTTGAATTTTTTGTGTTTCCATGATATTAATTTTTTAAAATTTATACTCCATACTAAATAAAACTCTGTTTTGAGGTTTAGCATCATCATCGGGTAACCATGCTTGATAATTCAACGAAAGTTGAACTCCTTTAACAGGTGAATATGAAACTCCCCCCATTAATGTGTTTCCATTACCTAAAACAGCAAGGTTGTTTATTGCAGATTCTTCGTACAGTAGCCTATCGAATCGGGCAAAAACTTCAGTTTCATGTATTTTAAAAGTACTATATACTGAATATCCCAGACTATTTAAATCTTTGTTGTTATCCAAATTCTTCATGTAATTAAATTCAGCCCCCAATCGAAATTTTGCTGATGGCTTAACTCCTATAAAAAAGGAAAGCATTTGTTCCGTTGCTGTACTGTCTATTCCTGACTGTCTGTTATGGTAAAATATTCGGGTTTGAATTTTTTCAGTAGGATTAATATTTAAGCCACCAGCCATTTTTATTTTTCCAAAAGCATCTTGTTTCACACGTGGACCTTCTCCGTTGGTTATAGCAGCATCAAACGAAAATGTCTTATTTAACTTATAATAGGCAATAAACCCCAAATCGCTGCTTGGAATATGCCAATACAAATCTTGAAAGGTTTGAGCGACATAACGCAATCCCCAAAAACGTTCCTGAGTAATGTAATGGTTTTGCAAAATCGCACCACCTTCAAGAGATAATTTATCGTTTACTTTCCACTGCAAACTGGCAAATTTTAGGAACATCGTATAATATGCACCTTCCTTTGAAGTGTTTTGAACCGTTTGCATAGTTCCGTTTGTATCGGCAACAGTTATTTCCCCAACAGAAGTTGCCCTGCCACGGTCGATTATTATTTTGGCATCCCATTTATCGTTAAACCGATATTGAAACCCAAGGTGTGCACGACCAAAACTATAACCGTAATTATTGTTTTCAAAGTTGTAAGAAGCGGTTCCAAAAACCTGAACAATGGGTGTAAGGTTCTTTATCAAATTCTGTTTTTCCTGTGCGTAGGAAACAACATGAATTAAAGCAATTAATCCTGTAAAGATGATTCTCTTTGACATTACATCACATAATTAAAAATGAATCCGACAATTACAATTCCAACAGCAACAATTCCAACAAATACGGTTATCAATTGCCATTTCAGAACTTTTTTCAGGATGATGATTTCGGGTAGTGACAGGGCAATAACAGACATCATAAATGCTAAGGCTGTACCTAACGAAACTCCTTTTTCGATTAATACGCTTACAATAGGGATTATACCTGCTGCGTTGGAATACATCGGAATACCTATTAAAATTGCCAGTGGAACACCGGACCAATTTTCTTTTCCCAACAACGACCCCAGAAAATCTTCGGGAACATAGCCGTGCGCACCTGCACCAACGGCAATACCAATAATAATGTAAATCCAGATTTTACCTACAATTTCCTTTATTGATTCGTAACCCACTTTAATCCTTTCATAAAAAGGCAAACGGTTTTCTGTGTCGTTCTGATGGTTTGCTTTTACGGTGTAAACCCATTCTGCAACGTATTTTTCTAAACCAAATTTGCCAATTAGCCACCCCGATAAAATGGCGATGATAAGTCCTGTTCCAACATAAATTACGGCAACTTTCCATCCGAACAGACCAACAAGCAATACTAAAGCGACTTCGTTAATCATTGGTGCGGAAATCAAAAATGTAAAGGTCACCCCTAAAGGAACACCCGCTTCAACAAAGCCCAAAAACAGGGGAATTGCGGAACAAGAACAAAACGGGGTTATGATACCGAGCAAGGATGCCAAAATATTTCCTGTAAAAAGCGATTTGCCTTCGAGTATTTTTCGTGTTTTTTCAGGCGTGAAATAAGTCCGTAAAATGCCTACGCCAAAAATGATAAGCACCAACAGCAACATAACTTTCGGAACTTCAAAAATAAAAAACCGCAGCGTTTCGGTCAGGTGTTTACCCGATATCATGCCGAAAATGTCATCAATCACAAAATCGGCTAAGGGTTGAAGATTCCAGTATATGATTATCCATATTGGCAGTAGGATGGATGGAACAAACCAACCATTCATATTTCGGTTTAATGCAATTACTTTCTCTCTCATTTTTTCCTTCTGTTTGCTATTCGTAAAAATACGAACTATGGTTTTAAATTTTTTTAGAAATAAATCGTGAATATGTAATAGACCCCAACCCCGATAAATAAAACCGCAACTACACGCCTGAACCAAAGCTCAAAGGTTTTCAGTTCGTTGTAAACATTACTAATTGAACCAATGCTAAATGCAATGAGCCATGCGAAAATTATTACGGGGATTCCTGTTGCTATCGCAAAAAACAAGGGTAAATACAAACCGCTGGCACTGCCAATTGTCATGGGCATTAGCATTCCGAAATATAGTACTCCGCTGTAAGGGCAAAATGCCAATGCGAAAACTACACCCAATAAAAGAACGCCCCAAAAACTACTGTTCGATT
>JAGGXD010000195.1 GCA_021163295.1 Bacteroidales bacterium | reverse complement strand
TCAAAATTCTCTTCAGGAGTGGGAACCGAAGAAAGCAGGAAATTTCCATCCGGATCAATAAGGTAGTATGTAGGGTATGATTTTATTTTATATTGTTTAAGAATATCATCCCGGGTTCCTGCAATTAGTACGATTCCTTCAAAACCATAATCCACAGCAAATTGCTTTACAATAGAAATATCATTATCAGCCATAATAATAACTATAACAAGATTTTTTTCGAACTTTTTCAACAACTCATTCAACAGGCGAAATTGCTTCATACAAGGATAACTCCTGGCTGAACAAAATCCTAAGTAAACATATTTCCCCTTTAGTGTACTAAGTTCAGTAATACTATCTGCCGTATTCTCCAGGGCAAAGTCAGACGCAGGGAAACCCTTCATAAGCCGTGTAACATCTTCTCTGATTTGTTCTGCAAAAATTCTATGTGCAGCTATTTTTGTACTAACCTGTAATGAATCAAGTATTTCAAATAATCCAATATTTGAAAACCTTTCCTGGTAAAACTCTTCATGAATACTTTTCAGGATCACCAATTCGGGTAACGAATCATTTGAAGCTGAAAGATCATCTTTTACCAGTTCAAGCAGACCAAAATAGTTCCTGTCCCGGTTAATACAAGTATAAATCCTTCTCCCCTCTTTTGTACGGGCAAGCGTAGAAAAGTAGTTGTTGAATACCTGGTTGATCAATGCAATACAAGAGGGATTATTATAATCTAAAAAAAGTCCTGCAGACGAAAACAACTTCTTTTGTTTTGCAGAAAAACCGGACGAAATTATTTTCAATAATTCGATGTTATATTTTTTGTAATTATTATAAAAAGGAACCGTAGTACTGTCATCAAGGCTATTTAGCGTATCAATTATGCTATTATAATCAGATGTCTTATGAATATATGCATTAATAGCCGCATCATTAAGAAAGGGATAGAACAGATCATCAAATTTTTGTACCAGGTTATTCAATCCCGTTTCATCTTCATTTAATATCCCCAAATGAATAATCCCTTCCTTGAAATAGGGATTTAGTTCCTGTTCAGTTGTTTTTTTCTTTGGCGGGGGCAGAGACAATTCATACCGATTCCCCGGTATTACATAAAAATAACCCCTGTAAAATTCCAGAGGAATAAATACTCTGCAGGTTTTTTTAATATTTAATTTACAAAAGAAATCCCCTTCACTGTCAACCAAACATTCACCGACAGGTTCATCAACATGGATTATGGGATTTGGTGATAAAAAGAATTCGATTTTCTCCCCTTTATAAGCAGGTGCATTCCCGGAAATTTCCACATTTTGCCCATAAAGAGAAAAAAAAAGTACTTGAATAATAAGCAGTATCCCTGCATTTCTTATTTTAATCATCACAATTCCCTTTGGGAAAGTCCCGGATACTGAGTGATTTCAGATCATGACTATCAGGAAGGAACCTGCTTGCATCACCACCATAACGGATAATATCACGAACTATTGAAGAATTAACCGGCGTAAACTCGGGTTTTGACAACAGAAAAATCACTTCAATTTCAGGATGCATTACCATATTTATCTGGTTTGTAGCTCTTTCATATTCAAAGTCAGATGATGTTCTTAACCCACGGAGAATAAACCGGGCATTAACTTTCTTACAATAATCTACTGTCAATCCATTATAATTATCAACAGAGACATTCGGATCATTCTCAAAAACCTGGTTTATCCATTTTAGTCTCAGCTCAAGTGAGAAAAAACCCTTCTTATTAATATTACATCCAACTGCTACAATAATTTCATCAAATAATGAGAAGGCTCTTCTGATAATCGATTCATGCCCTATAGTAATTGGGTCGAAAGAACCCGGAAAAACTGCAATTTTTTTCATTTGTTCAAGATTTCAATAATCGGGTTAAGTATTTCTTATTTTACTTCTAATCCTCCAAAAATAACATCATTATTGATCATCAAAAATTTATCTGAAGGATTGTACGAGAATGTAGAATACTCAGAGCTTCCAAAGGTAACGGTATTTCCATTTGGCAACCTCGCACCTGAAAAAACAGCTTCAGTTTTAATATGTATTGGAAGACTATCATTGATCAATATCTCAGTGGCTCCGAATATTGTATTGACTTCCAGCCTTTTAGGCAAGTCTGACAATTCAATATCTCTTAAATCCAGAACAAGTTTACCAAATATTACATTATACTCGGAAGCACTGATATCCTTCCCATTTAATCTAGTATCATTAAAAATAATATTGGTTTCTTTATTGTTGGTATGAAAGAATTTTGTTTGTCCTACAAGTAATTTTATACCAATAAAAATAAAAAACAAAGCGATAACAATTTTACCAACCGGAATATCAAGATTAAACACATACTTAATTATTAGGGCGAACCCGATAACGATCATGAATAACCCCCAAAATATTGCTGGTCCCATATGCATATTTTTTTTCATTTTGATAAAGATACATGTTTTTTACTTGTCCTAATTGGTCAGGAAATAAAAAATCAATATTTTTAGAAAAAAAATCATTCATATGAGACTAAATATCAGATTACAGCTTTCCACTCTTATGTTCCTTCAATATTTTATCTGGGGGGCATGGTACGTTACATTGAACACTTATCTGGGAGAAACACTACAATTCACAGCTACACAGATTGGTTTGTGTTATGGCACTTTTGCCATCTCAGCCATGGTTTCTCCTTTTTTTGTGGGACTGATCGCTGATAAGTTTTTTGCCACTGAAAAAGTACTGGGTTCTATGCATTTGTTGGGGGCTGTATTACTGGTGGTTGCCTCCCGGGCCACTACTTTTCAATTCTTTTACCCGGCCCTGCTGCTCTATACCCTCTCCTATGCCCCCACCATGGCCCTTTCAAATTCACTCTCCTTTCACATGATGGATGATCCGGGAAAACAGTTCCCCGGAATAAGGGTTCTGGGTACCATCGGCTGGATTGTGGCCAACCATGTGATCGGCTGGATGGGCTATACACTTACAGTGGAGCAGCTCTATGTGGGAGCCGTCGCCTCCCTGTTGCTGGGCCTCTACAGCTTTACCCTGCCCCATGTTCCCCCGAAGAAAGAAAAGAAAGCCAGTCTGCGGGAGCTGATCGGACTGGATGCTCTGGGACTGTTCAAATCCAGGGCCTTTGCCACCCTGATGATCGCCTCGGTGCTGATCTTTATCCCGGTCTCCTTCTACTTCGGATTCACCGCCACTTTTATGTCGGATATCGGAATAGACACGAACGTAATCCCCAACAGGATCAGCATGGGTCAGATGGCCGAGATCCTTTTCATCCTGATCCTTCCATTCTTTATCACCCGGTTCGGGGTGAAAAGGGTGCTGTTTATCGGGATCACTGCCTGGCTGATACGCTTCCTTCTGTTTGCCAACGGTAATGCTGAAAGCGGCATCTGGATGATATACACTGCCATTATCCTGCACGGTATCTGCTATGACTTCTTTGTGGTCACCGGACAGATCTTCGTGGACGAAAAGGCCCCGGACCACCTGAAGAGTTCCGCACAGGGACTGATTACCTTTGCCACGTACGGACTGGGTATGTTTATCGGGACCTGGTTTGCCGGCCGGACAATTGATCTGTTTACGGTAGATGGAATTCCTGAATGGGCCAGGATTTGGTACGTACCCACTGCTATTGCTGTTATAGTACTTATAGTATTCGCAATAATGTTCAGGAATAAACAGAAGGCAAAAGTTGAAAGTATGGAATAGAGTCACTTTTAACTTTTAACTTATTATTAGTTCCTGCTTATTTTCATTGGGTCTTTTACTTTCTGATTAAGAAGAGCATAGTCAAGTACTTCCATTACTTCCTCAACGTAATGGAACCTCAATCCTTTCAGATATATATCCTTAATTTCGTCAATATCTTTTTTATTCTCTTTTGACATGATGATCTCTTTTATATCAGCTCTTTTCGCAGCAAGGATCTTTTCTTTTATACCTCCAACAGGAAGCACTTTACCTCTAAGCGTTATTTCACCTGTCATAGCAAGGTTCTTTCTCACTTTTCTCCTTGTTAATGCAGAAGCAAGTGACGTTACCATTGTTATTCCTGCAGATGGACCATCTTTTGGAATAGCACCTTCAGGCACGTGAATATGGACATTCCATTGTTCACTAAGATCATCGGGAAGGTTTAGTAATCCGGCATGTCCTTTAATATATTCCAGGGCAATAGTTGCTGATTCTTTCATAACATCACCAAGGTTCCCGGTAAGAGTAAGTTTCCCCTTTCCTTTGCTCAAACTGGTTTCAACAAAAAGTATCTGCCCTCCAACTGCTGTCCATGCTAATCCCGTAACAACACCGGCATAATCATTACCCTGGTATATCCCTTTCAGGTACTCTTCAGGACCTAAAATATCTTTAATGCCATTCGGAGTAAGTTTAACATCATATTGCTCATCCAAAGCAATTTTCTTTGCAATTACACGAATGATTTTTGCAATTTTCTTATCAAGTTCCCGAACACCTGACTCCCTTGTATGATCTTCAATAATCCTTTCAAGTACTTTCCTGGAAAACTTTAATTGTTTATTAGTTACGCCATGTGCTTCAAGCTGTTTTGGCAAAAGATGTCTTTTCGCAATTTCAATTTTTTCCTCAACAATATAACCACTAACATCAATAGTTTCCATCCTGTCACGTAATGCCGGACTTATTGTATTAAGAGTATTAGCTGTAGCAATAAACATCACTTTTGACAAATCATATTCCAGTTCAAGATAATTATCATAAAAACTGTTATTTTGCTCAGGATCAAGCACTTCCAGTAATGCCGATGAAGGATCACCTCTGAAATCCGCACCTACTTTATCAATTTCATCAAGAATAAAAACAGGATTTGATGATTTTGCCTTTTTCAGGTTCTGAATAATCCTTCCGGGCATTGCTCCAATATAAGTTTTTCTATGCCCTCTTATCTCGGCTTCATCATGCAATCCCCCTAATGACATTCTTGCATATTTTCTTCCAAGTGCCCTGGCTACGGATTTTCCCAAAGAAGTTTTACCAACTCCAGGAGGACCATAGAGACAGAGTATTGGCGATTTAAGATCACCCTTTAATTTAAGTACAGCGAGATGTTCAATAATCCTCTCTTTCACTTTCTCCAGTCCGTAATGATCTTCATCAAGAATTACCTGGGCACGATTCAAATCAAAATTATCGGTAGTATATTCCCCCCACGGAAGATCAAGTAAAACATGCAGATAATTTACCTGCACAGAATATTCACCGGCAGCCGGATTCAGCCGTTGAAGTTTTTCAAGCTCTTTCCGAAAAAACTCTGCAACCTCTTTACTCCACTTTTTCTCTTTTGCACCCTTATTAAACTCAGCCATTTCCTGTTCATTAGGACTACCACCCAATTCATCCTGTATGGTTTTCATCTGCTGATGAAGTAAATACTCACGTTGTTGCTGATCAATATCCGTTTTTACTTTTGTTTGGATATCATTTTTCAGTTCAAGCATCTGAACTTCTTTTATCAGGTATTCAAGCAAAAGGATTCCTCTTTCCTTAAGATCGTTCATTTCCAGAAGCTTTTGCTTTTCCGCAACTCTCACATCAGTATTTGAACTAACAAAATTTATTAGAAAAACATAACTTTCAATATTTCTAATAGCAAAAGAAGCTTCAGATGGAATATTTGGCGACAACTTGATAATCCTGTATGAAACATCTTTCAGTGATCCGATTATAGCATTAAATTCTTTACTTTCTTCCACCGGTTTAACATCTTCCAGTGGTTTTACTTTGACACGCAAATATGGCTCCTCGCTAACAAGATCTGTCATTTTGAATCTTTTCTTTCCCTGAATAATTACAGATGTTGATCCATCGGGCATTTCCAGAATTTTCACAATCTGTGCCAGAGCCCCAACCCTGTTAAGGTCTTTGTAACCGGGATCATCCACTTTGTCATCCTTCTGAGCAACAGCACCAAGCAGTTTACTCTTTTTATTTACTTCACGAATAAGCTTAAGGGATTTTTTCCTGCCAACTGTTATTGGAATAATCACACCGGGAAAAAGGACAGTGTTTTTCAAGGGTAAAATAGGGAGTACATCAGGCAATTCCGTTTTTTTCAGATCTTCCTCTTCCTCATCAGAAATTATAGAGATAAATTCCGAATCATTTTCAACAGGTTCGGCAAGTACCATGCCCTTAAACTTTCTTTCAAACATTTCACTCATTTTTTTATTCCCTATTATTTCCCAAAATTAAGATAATTTTAAAAAAAAAGCCCCGTGAAACCGGAGCTTTTAATAAAGTAAATCTTTCTGTTACTTATTTCTTAGTCTTATCAATATGTTTCTTATATCTATTCATATATTTATCCACACGTCCGGTACTATCCACAAGCTTCATTTTACCTGTATAAAAAGGATGGGATGTATTCGATATCTCAAGCTTAATTAATGGATATTCCTTACCATCATCCATTTTTATCTTTTCTTTCGAGAGTGCAGTTGATTTAGTATAAAAAGTTGTTCCGTTTGACATATCTTTAAAAACAACTACCCTGTAATCTTTTGGATGTATTTCTTTTCTCATTTTTTTGTTTTTCAATACCGAAAAAAACCCAATCTTTTAACGGTTTGCAAAATTACATATTGAATATGAAATTACAAAATTATTAGACAATTAATTTTCCCTCATCTTCCTCTTTTCCCTTTTTAATTTTTAATTTCTAATTTTTAATTATCCTCCCCATCTCATCCTTATATCTCATAAATTCAGCATCAGGGTTAAACAGATACCTGTATGTAATGTATGTTTTTTTCTTTTCAGCGCCAACAGCCTCATATATAGCTTGCATTTTGGGGTTAAAATCGCCAATCCATGATAATTCAAGCTCTTTATAATAAGGCTTTTTCTTAAATACATGATAGAGATGTTTGAAAATTGCAGATTCAATCCCTGAATTTTGAAATTTCGGATCAACACCTGCTACCACTCCCCTGATCCTTGTCATTTCATGAGTATATTTATAGTAGAGGAATCTCAGCTTGTTTAATAAATTCATTCCCCCGTTCATATGCCTGAGTATCAGGTTCAGGTCGGGGAAGATTATAAAAAACGAAACCGGTTTTTCCTTATAATAGGCAAACCATATCAGTTCCTCATCAATAAAAGGTTTTGCATTTTCCAAAGACTTTAACATCTCGTCATAATCCAAAGGAGTAAAATCATCTTTAAATTCGCTCCAGGTTGAATTATATATAGTTACAATGTCGCGAATATATTTCTCCCTTTCACTAAATTCAAAATGCCTAAAACTATAACCGGGTTTTTTTGAAATCCATGTTGCAATTTTCATAAATCTTTCCGGGAAGACATGAACTTTTGTTAAGTCTTTATGATAGGCGTATTGTTCGTAGTAATTCCTGAATCCATAGTTCTCAAAAAAATCCCTATAGTAAGTTTTATGATATTGCATTCCGATACCGGGGTGCATAAATCCATCAACCAGCAGTCCCCAATAACTATGATTTTCTCCGAAATTAATAGGTGCATCCATTGCCTCCATGCCTCTTTCGTTCAACCAGTTCTTTGCAACATCAAAGAGTTTAAAAGCCGCATTTTCATCATCAATACATTCGAAAAACCCCATTCCGCCAGTTGGCTGAGAGTTAACAGAAGCATAATTTTTCTCAAAAAAAGCGGCAACTCTTCCTATTAAATCACCATTATTTTTATACAATATCCAGCGTGTAGCCTCCCCTCTTTTAAATGTGTCGTTTTTCTCAGGATCAAATATGCTTTCAATCTCACTATCAAGAGGACATACCCAAAACTCATCATCTTTATAAAGTAGTTTTGGAATTTTCAGAAAGTCCTTTTTACATTTACTATTTACTACTTCTGCTATTTTCATTTTCTTTCTGATTTGTAAAATCCTCCAAAATCAATCCCGCCAATCCGGCTAAAGAGTAAACCAATTCTCAATTTTCTTTTTCTTCACACCTTTATCTTCTTTATGATAAAATTCATTCACTTTTTTATCATAAATATAATCCTTTTTCCATTCTTTATTATTTTCGATAATTTCTTTTAAAGCATTAATAAAATAGTACACCTCATCATCTGTTTGAGTAGGATGGAGCGAAAATCTAACCCATCCCGGTTTTTCAGACAGGTCGCCATGTGCAATTTTATCAGTTATTGATTTAGACATATTATTACTGACATGCAATAAAAAATGTCCGTAAGTTCCGGCACAGACACATCCGCCCCTGGTTTGAATCCCGAATCTGTCACTCAGCAATTTAACAATCAGGTTAAAATGTATCTTATCATGATAAAAAGAAATTACTCCAAGACGATCTTCAATATTATCAGCAAGTATCTTTATTGAAGGGAGTTTTTTCAATTCCCTGAATACAATTTTCACCAGCTCTTCTTCACGTTTTCCTATTTCTTTAGTTCCCATCTGGTCCTTTAATTGAATTACAAGAGCTGTCCGGATAGCTTGCAGGAATCCCGGGGTTCCACCATCTTCTCTGGCTTCGATATCATCTATATATTTATATTTACCCCATGGATTTGTCCATTGAACTGTTCCTCCTCCCGGATTATCCGGAACATCACTATTATACATTGCCGAATCAAAGATCAGTACACCTGATGATCCGGGTCCTCCGAGAAACTTATGTGGTGAGAAAAAGATCGCATCCAGTTTTTCCATAGGATCTTCAGGATGCATATCAATATCGACATAAGGTGCTGAAGCGGCAAAATCAATAAAACACAGCCCACCCTGTTCATGCATAATTTTTGCCATCTTATGATATGGAGTAATAATTCCTGTCACATTTGAACAAGCGGTAAAAGAACCAATTTTGAATTTCCTGTCTTTGTATTTGTTAAGTTGATTTCGTAATTCATCAAGATCAATTAATAGATCTTTACCAGGTTTAAGAACTACGACATCAGCAAGTGTTTCATACCAGGCGGTATGGTTTGAATGGTGTTCCATATGGGTTACAAAAACCACCGGTTTTTCTTTCTCCTTTAAACATTCCTTATTCCTGATAGTACCGCAACCCTTAAGGCCTATAATCCGCTGAAGCTTGTTAATCACCGCTGTCATTCCAAAACCTGCAGTAATGATAACATCATTCGCGCCTGCATTTACATGTTTCTTTATCAGATCATGAGCATGGTGGTAGCTGTAGGTCATTAATGTACCGGTTTCATTGGTTTCGGTATGTGTATTTGCAACGAACGGACCAAAAGTTTCAGAGATTTTCTTTTCAATGGGAGCATATAAACGGCCACCGGCAAGCCAATCGTTATAGATTATCTTTTTTATCCCATAAGGGGTCTCAAATTCATAATTATTACCAATAATATTTTTTCGGAATTTTTCAAAATATTTTTCCAGATCTTCCATGTAAATAAACTTATTCGGAATAATTTTATTCTCTTTTAACAATTTCCTTAGAGAATTCTAAACTTAAACATAATAAATGTAATTAGAAAAAATCGATAATCCGGTGATCAATAAGAACAAACATAATAATCAATATCGCACTGTATAATAAATGATAATTAACAGGAATATATTGTGCCGGTTTAATTTTGAGTTTTGTATAAAGATACCCTATTAGATATAGTTTTTCAATGACATATACTATCACTGTAGCAAGGGCTATACCTGTAAGACCGTAAAACTGTACAAGATATAAACTAAGGCCGACATTTAATACTATCTCAACAAAAGCAGCTCTTAACACAACACCTGTTTTTTTCATACCTATCAGTATTGTCTGCGGAAAGACAAGTCGGGAAATGATCAACAACAAATATATAAGAAACACATCGGCACTTCTTGAAAAATTCTCGTTAAAGATTATGGGATAAAGCCACCGTGTAAAAAACATCACGATTAGAGTGATTGGAAACAAGAAATGCATTAGCCGTGCAGATTTGCGCTTCAGCACCTCCATTGAGCTTTTAATTTTTGCGGAAGTAGAAAACTCGGAAAGCATAGCATTACTCAAACCATGTGCCAGCAGAATAACCAGAGGGAATTCTTTTGCTCCATAACGAAAAATAGCAAAAGTGGTGG
>JAGGXD010000219.1 GCA_021163295.1 Bacteroidales bacterium | reverse complement strand
TCATTATTGAATTTACAAAGCTATTTTCTTATTATCTTGCCTCACCGGTTTAAAAAATAATTATGAAAAGTAAAAACTCCCTGAAAACACGTATTTATGAGATCATCTTTGAGGCCGACACTCCTGCAGGAAAATCTTTTGATGTTTTCCTGCTGTTAATAATCCTGTTAAGTGTAGCCGTTGTCCTGCTTGAAAGCGTTCCTAAAATTGAACAGCAATATGGTCCACAGCTTCATTTAGCCGAATGGATCATCACAATTATTTTTACCCTGGAATATATTATCAGAATTGGTGTTGTGCTAAAACCTTCCCGTTATATTTTCAGCTTCTACGGAATTATTGATTTTCTGGCTGTTATTCCAACTTATTTGGCGCTTGTATTTGCCGGAGCACAGGGATTAATCATTATAAGAGCTTTGCGGTTTTTCAGGATTTTCAGGATTTTCAAACTAACCCGGTATACAACCGAAGGAGCAACCATTATTAAAGCCCTAAAAGCCAGCAAAACCAAAATCAGTGTATTTTTATTTGCTGTTCTAACCATTGTGCTAATAATAGGAACTGTAATGTATCTTATTGAGGGCGGGGATAGCGGATTCACCAGTATTCCCAAAGGGATTTACTGGGCTATTGTTACGCTCACCACTGTTGGATATGGTGATATTGCTCCAGCTACAGCATTAGGTCAACTCCTGGCAAGTTGTGTTATGATCCTTGGATATGCAATTATCGCTGTACCTACAGGCATTATCACCGCAGAATTTAGTCAGGCTAAACGTAAATCCATCACAACACAGGTATGCCCGCATTGTATGAAAGAGGGACATGAAACAGATGCGGTTTTTTGCAAATTTTGTGGTGAGAAACTGAATGAGTAAATGTTTCAGGATAAAAAAATCATTTCCTGACAGATTCAGCTTAATATTTTATCTTTAAAGCCTTAAAATAAAAAACAATATGAAACTCTTTCCTGTACATATTTCAGACTTTAAGCTTGACGGTGGTGCTATGTTTGGTGTTGTTCCTAAAATTCTGTGGCAGAAAAAATATCCATGTGATGAAAACAATTATTGTAATTGGGCTCTTCGTTCACTCCTGTTTGATAACGGAAAACAACGGATAATGGTTGATAACGGTTATGGTGATAAGCAGGATGAAAAATTTTTCAGTTTTGTTCACCTGCATGGTGGTTATGGTCTGGAAGGTGCTTTAGAAAAGTATGGATATAAACCGGAAGATATTACAGATATGGTTATTTCCCATCTTCATTATGATCATTGTGGTGGCGGAGTAAAAAACAGCAGTACCGGAACCGGTTTTGAAATGGTATTCCCGAATGCCACTTATTGGGTAAGCAAACAGCAATGGGAATGGGCATTGAATCCTAATAAAAGAGAAGCAGCTTCTTACCTGGAAGAAAATATACTTCCAATGCAGGAGAGTGGTCAATTAAAATTTATTGAAGATAATATCGAATTGTATCCGGGTTTTAAAGTCAGGTTATATAATGGACACACCACAGGACAAATAATACCGTTTATCAGCTATCAGGACAAAACGGTAGTCTATATGGCTGATCTGATCCCGTCAAGTGCTCATGTCAATCTTGCCTGGAATATGAGTTATGATGTACAGCCACTTATAACACTTAAAGAAAAAGAGCAATTTTTAGAAGAAGCTTATGAAAATGATTATATACTGTTCCTGGAGCACGATGCATATAATGAATGCTGTACAATTGAAAAAACCAAAAAGGGATACCGGGTTAAAGAAACTTTTACTCTTGAAGAATATTTTGGGAAGAGTTGATCAAAAGTAAGTAAATTGAAATACGATAAGATACCTGAAACAATAAAGAAATAATATTATTGAGACAGTAATATCAATACCAATTATCCATCGGGCAGGTATCCGTTTTCGGGCATATACAAATGAAGCCAGGATCCTGATAAATAATTGAATAAGGAAAAAAAAGAAAATAAGAAAACCATTAGGATTCCACTCCCGTGCTTTCTTAAAATTTCCCCTTACAATCTCAGAAAAACTGTGTGACAATCCGCAGGAGGGGCATGGTTTCCCAAGAATTTCCTTATGTACACATTTAACAGGATAGTTATCCTTTTGTGGAGAAAAAAAACCGGAGTAAATGAATACCATTACAATTACTCCGGCAAAGATCATATTTATCCTGTGGTAGGCATCAAACCAACCTGGAAATTTTTTCATTGATACTATTTAATTCAAATTGCTGGTTACTAGCAATTCAGGTTATTTAGTATCTGTAGAATCGCTAATCTCCTTCATAAATTCTTTCATTGCCTTCCCTGCGGCTTTCCCCATTTTTGCTGCTTTTTCCTCGTCGCTCAATTCTGCATCTTCTTCAAGTCTCTCCATGGTTTCTTCCATATCTTCACCAACTTTTTCAACAGACTTTCCTACATCTTCAATGGCTTCATCAATTGCTTCTTCAAAATCTTTCCCATACTCACCTTCAAATTCATCTCCGAATTCTTTTGCTACTTTTTCAATTTTATTCATGATATGTCCCCCTTCACTTGCAACAGTAGCAAAGAAAACTATCTGAATCAACCCGATACTTGTTGCAATGATAGATATAACCAATGCACCAATAATTACACCCTTACTACCATTACCTTTGTTTGCCTGTGAAAAAGCGACTAAACTTAAAGCAAGGGCTATCACGCCCGGAATAATTGCTATCCACCCGATACACGGTATTAATGCCAGAATTACTGCCAGTATACCAACAACAAGACCTGCAACCCCCAGGCCCTGTCCCGCTGAAGTTTTTTGTTCTTCCATGTTTTTTTATTATTGTTACAATCCAAAGATAATAAAAAGATGTTATTCTTCAATCGTATTGATCAGTATCTCCAATAATTTCACTGCGGCATCAGAGACAGGGGTACCCGGACCAAAAATCCCGACAACACCTTTATCATAGAGGTATTTATAATCCTGTGAAGGAATTACTCCCCCGACTACCACCAGGATATCTTCACGTCCAAGTTTTTTCATTTCATCCATTACCTGTGGGACGAGTGTTTTATGGCTTCCTGCCAAACTGGAAATACCAAGCACATGAACATCGTTTTCAACAGCCTGTTTTGCTGCTTCATATGGTGTTTGGAACAGGGGACCAATATCTACATCAAATCCGATATCAGCATAACCTGTTGACACTACTTTTGCACCACGGTCATGCCCGTCTTGTCCCATTTTTGCAATCATTATCCTGGGTTGACGGCCTTCGAGCTGAGCAAATTTTCCCGCAAGTACCCTGGCTTTTTTGTACATTTTATCTTCCATTGATTCTGATGAATATATTCCTGAAACTGAATGTATTACTGCTGTATATCTCCCGGCAACTTTTTCTATAGCCATTGATATTTCTCCCAAGGTAGCTCTTTTTTTCGCTGCATCAACCGATAATTCAAGTAAATTGCCTTTACCGGAATTACAGGAAGCGGTTATTTCAACAAGTGCTTTAATAACTTCCGCCTCATCCCTGTTTTCTTTAAGTTCTCTAAGCCTGTTTATCTGCGATTCCCTTACTGAAGCATTATTTACTTCCAGAATTTCAATGGGATCTTCTTTATCGAGTCTGTATTTATTTGTACCAACAATAATATCTTTCCCGGCATCTATTCTTGCCTGTTTCCTGGCTGCTGCCTCCTCAATACGCATTTTAGGAATCCCCGTTTCAATAGCTTTAGCCATACCTCCCAGTTCTTCAACCTCTTCAATAAGTTTCCAGGCTTTATTTGCCAGTTCATTTGTAAGATTTTCAACATAATATGAACCGGCCCATGGATCAACACTTCTGGTAATCTGCGTCTCCTCCTGTATAAAAAGTTGAGTATTACGGGCAATTCTCGCTGAAAAATCTGTTGGCAAGGCAATTGCTTCATCCAGTGCATTTGTATGCAGCGACTGTGTATGCCCAAGGGCAGCGCCCATAGCTTCAACACAGGTACGTGCAACATTATTGAACGGATCCTGTTCGGTAAGACTCCAGCCCGAAGTTTGGCAATGGGTTCTCAGTGCCATTGATTTTGGATTCTTCGGATTGAATTGTTTAACAATTTTTGCCCATAACATGCGTGCAGCACGCATTTTGGCAATTTCCATAAAATGGTTCATCCCAATACCCCAGAAAAAGGATATCCGGGGGGCAAAAGAGTCAATATCCATGCCCGTATTAATACCTGTTCTTAAATATTCCAGCCCATCAGCCAGTGTGTATGCCAGCTCAATATCGGCAGTAGCACCTGCTTCCTGCATATGGTACCCTGATACACTAATAGAATTGAAATGTGGCATGTTTTTAGAAGAATATTCAAATATATCAGCAACAATTCGCATAGACATTTCAGGAGGATAAATATAGGTATTGCGAACCATAAACTCCTTAAGTATATCATTCTGTATTGTTCCCGTGAGTTGTTCAAGCCTAACCCCTTGTTCCAAAGCTGCAACTATATAAAAAGCCAGAATTGGCAAAACTGCTCCGTTCATTGTCATAGAAACAGACATCTGATCCAGTGGTATCTGATCGAAAAGCACTTTCATATCAAGCACAGAATCAATAGCAACTCCTGCCTTCCCAACATCCCCGACAACTCTTTCATGATCAGAATCATAACCCCGGTGAGTAGCCAGGTCGAATGCTACAGACAATCCTTTCTGACCGGCAGCCAGATTTCGCCTGTAAAACGCATTGGATTCTTCGGCAGTTGAAAAACCGGCATATTGACGTATGGTCCATGGATGCATAACATACATTGTAGAATAAGGTCCCCGGAGAAAAGGTGGTAATCCCGCTGCAAAATCAAGATGTTCCAGCTTATCTATATCTTTTCGTGTAAATACAGACTTAACAGATATTTTTTCAGCTGTCTGCCAATCTGATGATATTTTAGTCTGCTTCTCCCACCCGGCATCGTTAAGAGATGATTTTCCGGAATTTTGAAAATCTATTTTTGAAAAATCTGGTTTCATATTTGTAATTTAATACGCTGATTTATTACACAATTTTCAATTCTTGCTGAAAACTTCTCAATACATCCGGCACATCCGTTTTGATATGTATAAAATGTTTATACCCGCTTTTTTTCAGGTTATCAATTGATTTTTTCGGATATCCGGCAATAACCAAAATTGTTTTATCACTTAAATTCTTATAGATTATATCTGCAATTATAGGATACTCCTCATCCGAACTGCATAAAACAACAATTTCAGGATTTCTTTTGCCTGCTTCATTCAACCCTTCTTCTACTGTTTCAAACCCTGTATTGTCAATAATTTTAAAACCTGCAATGGCAAACAGATTTGTGGCAAAAGCAGCCCGTGCTTTTCTAATTTTCTTATTACCGTAAGTGAAAAGGAATACTTCAGGGGTTTTACCTTTAAATTTCTCAGTGTTCATTCGTAATTCCTCGAATACTTCAGCAACACGAAAATTTTTCAAGGGTTTGGTTATCAAATTATCTGCAGGTTTAATACTCTCTCTGCTTTCCCAGGTAACATTGTTAATTGCATATTCACTGGCATTAACATACTGGTTGGTTCCAACCAGCACTTCTTTCCGTTGAGCAAAATTCCCTCTCCGTTTCCTGCACAATTCTTCAATTTGTTCCTGTATAAATCCGTTCTGTAATGCTACAGTGTATCCTCCGTCTTTTTCTATTTGCTGAAATAGTTTCCACGTTTCCGATACAATTGAATCTGTTAATGATTCAATATAATATGAACCTGCTGACGGATCAGTTATCTTATCAAAATATGCCTCATTTTTAAGTATTATCTGTGTGTTACGTGCTATTCTTTCTGAGAAACCGGAAGAATCCCTGAAACTCCGGTCAAACGGTTTTACATATAGCGAATTTGCACCTCCTATTGTTGAAGCCATTGCTTCTGTAGTTGTCCGCAACATATTCACATATGGATCATAAATCGTTTTATTAAAGTCAGATGTTTCAGCATGGATGAAAGTTTTTAAACTACTTTCTGATTTTGGCTCCCACGCTTGTACTATCCAGGCCCACAACATTCTTGCAGCCCGCAGTTTGGCAATTTCCATAAAATAATTGGATCCTGAACTCAGGTTAAATTGTATATTTTGAGCAATCAGATCAACCGGTAATCCCATTCCGGTCAGTACTGAAATGTATTCATTTCCGGTAGCAAGACTAAATGCCAGTTCCATTACTGCTGAAGCACCTGCATTACAAAAACTTATCCCGTTCACACCAATTAACCGAAATAAAGGAAACCTTTTACCCCAATTTTCAATGAGTCCGGCTGCATCATTAATATCCTGATCCCTGTTTGTGATATATTTCCCGTTATTTGTAAGATACCCAAAAGGATCAAAATTTGCAGAACCGGTAATTTTGCCGGCATCAATTTTTCTCTTTTCAACTATCTCGGCAAACAGGGAAATAAGTTTTGGAGTTTCTGTTCCGGAAAGAAAATTGATACTTGTTTTTTCCAATTCAATTCTATCCAGCAGTTTTTCCAGATCACCAGGGATTTTCACAGCCCCCTTTCTTACAATAAATCCCAACCCAGTAGCTCCTTTTCCCAAAACACGAAGTGCTTTTATGTTTGCTTCTTCAGGTTGTTTTACAATAATATCCTCACGAATATCCCATTTATTCCCAAACTTACTAAACCCTCTGGTATAAGGGAATTCTCCAGGGTGAGAGTCCAGGTAACCAAGTTGTTCAAGATTTTCAGAGCAATAATATGGCTTTACACTAATACCTTCCGGAGATTTCCAAACAAGCTTTTTTTCGTAATCAGCCCCTTTCAGGTCTTGTTTAATTTTCTCTTCCCATTCCTCTATTGAAACTGAAGGAAAGTCTTTAAACAAATCATTACCTTTTGTTTCTGACATATTAATATTTTTATTCGATACAAAATTAATGGTTTTTTAGATGATTCATCTAATGATTTTTATCATTCTATTTAAGCAACAGAAATTGTGCAGAACAAAATGGAAGGTTTTCGCAATACTTAATATTATTGCCGATCCCGAAAATTAGCAATTCGCCAGTTAGCAAGTTGCCTAAAAATTGAAGGCAATTCCAAGTGCCATATGCAAAGAGTTCATTGATATTTCGAACTGGTCATCCTGTAGATCATGTGGAATATTATTACTTGTATAGCTGTTATTTGTAACAAGTGCCGGTTTACTATGATAATAATCAAGTCCTAACCTTATCCCTGTTCCTCTTCCTACCCCAAATCTTACTCCGGTTCCTATAATATATCCTAGATTTAGAACATCACCATTTGTAGAACTTTGAAATTCAACATTATCCAGTTCAATGCTTATATCCCGTGAGGGAACAAAAATAAAACTTAATCCTCCCAGGGCTTTAAAGTCAATGTTTATATTGTTGAGGGGAATAGAAATTTGGGGACCTGCCATAAGGTTTACATAGTTCCACTTTCCGGCATCGAAATTATAATCAGGGTCGGCCGGCACGGTAAGGATCGGGAATTTTTCAATTATATCATCATACAATGCATTCTCAAGTGATTCTCCACCACCGTAGCTAGACCCGAAAGAAAATGTACCTCCCATTCCGACAACAGGCATAAAAAAATAAGCGCCATCAAAATTGATAACGAAATTCGAACCGGCAAATCCATCTGAATAAATATCCTCTGTTTCTGAAAAACTACCAACCGGAATTGATGATCCCATGGTCAGGCTCATGAAACTTTTCTGAGCATAGCAAGCAGTTGTAACAAGGAATAAGAAAAAGAATGCTTTATTTCTCATGGTTTTTTTTTTAATATTAATCAAGCGATCCTATCATTTTCTTCGGATCTACCCATTCATCGAATTGTTCTTCAGTCAACAACCCGGATTCAAGAGCAGCTTCTTTAAGGGTTGTTCCTTCGGTATGGGCTTTTTTAGCAATTTTTGCTGAATTTTCATAACCTATATGCGGGTTAAGTGCAGTAACCAGCATCAGTGAATTCTCAAGATGCTTTTTGATGTTTGGTAAATTGGGTGTAATACCCACAACGCAATTATCACAAAATGAAACACATGCATTTCCTAATAATGTTGCAGATTCGAGAAGGTTATGAATCATTACCGGTTTAAAAACATTAAGTTGAAAATGTCCCTGCATTCCGGCTATATTTACGGCTGTATCATTCCCAACTACCTGACAGCAGACCATAGAAATGGCTTCATTTTGCGTGGGGTTTACTTTACCAGGCATTATAGAAGA
Organism: Bacteroidales bacterium; assembly: GCA_021163295.1. Lineage (GTDB taxonomy): Bacteria > Bacteroidota > Bacteroidia > Bacteroidales > VadinHA17 > JADFUQ01. The sequence goes on along the minus strand of JAGGXD010000219.1, from coordinate 2,843 downwards.
GCCGGGTTCATTAGCAGGAAGATTGATTTCTCCAATTCCACATCGCGGTCCTGATCCCAAAAATCTTGTATCATTTGCTATTTTCATAATGCTTACAGCAATATTTTTTAATGCTCCGGAAGTTTCAACAACCGGACAATGAGCAGCCAGAGCAGCAAATTTATTAGGTGATGTTACGAATGGATAACCGGTAATTTCAGCAATTTTTTTAGCAGCTAATACATCAAATCCTTTTGGGGCATTAAGCCCTGTTCCAACAGCGGTTCCTCCCAGTGCCAGTTTTAATACATTCTCAAGGGGACAATTTATAGATTTAAGTCCAAGTTCCAATTGATACACATAGGCAGAAAATTCCTGTCCTAAAGTTAAGGGAGTAGCATCCATCAGGTGTGTTCTGCCTGTTTTAATAATATCCTTAAATTCTTTCGATTTCTTTGCCAGAGCATTCTTTAACTTTTGAATACCGGGGATAGTTACTTCAACAATTTTTTTATAAGCAGCAATATGCATTGCTGTAGGGAATGTATCATTGGATGATTGTGATTTATTCACGTCATCATTAGGATGTATAAGGCGGTCCCCTTTACCAAGTTCTCCGCCAAGTAATACATGTGCACGATTAGCAATCACTTCGTTTGCATTCATGTTAGACTGGGTTCCTGATCCGGTTTGCCAGACCACAAGTGGAAAATGGTCATCTAATTTTCCTTCCATTATCTCATCACAGACCCTGGCAATGATTTCTGTTTTTTCTTCAGACAACTTACCAAGTTCCATATTGGCTATTGCAGCAGCTTTTTTCAAAACACCAAATGACCATATAATTTCATCCGGCATAGTACCTTTGCCAATTTTAAAATTGTTTTTCGATCTTTGGGTTTGAGCTCCCCAGTACTTATCAGCAGGAACTTAACCTCACCCATTGTGTCTTTTTCGATACGGTATTCCATAGTTTTATTATTTTGAAGATTAATATATTGAAATAGTTATATAATCAGATTTCTGTAAATAAATTACTAAAATAGGAAATAATCATTATTAATAATATGTTTTCTAACAAGGTATAATTTCAGACAAACGATATGCAGAATTAAATTTTTCCCCCAAACTCCATCAGGTAAGTTTTTATTAATTCATTCAGATCACCATCAAGAACTCCTTGCACATCAGATGTTTCGTATGATGTTCGCAGGTCCTTAACCATTTTGTAAGGATGCAATACGTAGCTTCTGATCTGTGAACCCCATTCAATTTTCTTCTTAGCACCTTCGATTTTTGCTTTTTCTTCCTGTCTTTTTCTCAGTTCCAGTTCATACAGATGTGATTTCAACAGGCGTAAAGCATTATCTTTGTTCGTTTGTTGCGATCGCGTTTCCTGGTTTTCAACCACAATACCAGATGGTTGGTGCCGCAGACGAACAGCCGTTTCAACTTTATTTACATTCTGACCTCCTGCTCCGCTCGCCCTGAATGTTTCCCAGGTAATATCACCCTGATTAATCTCTATCTCAATATCATCATCAACCGCGGGAGATACAAAAACAGAAGCGAAAGTAGTTTGCCGTTTCCCCTGGGCATTAAAGGGTGAAATTCTTACAAGCCGGTGTACACCACTCTCACTTTTCAGGTACCCATAGGCAAAATCACCCACAAATTCCAGCGTTACTGTTTTTACTCCTGCCTCATCTCCGGGCAGATAATAAAGCTCCTTAACCTTATATTTATTCCGTTCTCCCCAGCGTATATACATACGCATAAGCATCTCTGCCCAATCCAGTCCTTCCGTTCCACCAGCCCCGGGATTTATTTTAACTATTGCCCCCAGTTTATCCTCCTCTTTCCGGAGCATATTTTTCAATTCCAGATTTCCAATAAATATTAAAACCTTTTTATACTGAAGTTCAACCTCCTCATCAGTAGCTTCACCTTCACTATGGAAATCAAAAAGCACAGTGAGGTCATCATAACCAGTATTAACCTCCTCATAATCTGTAATCCAACTTTTTAAACCTGCTATTTCCTTAAGCTGTTTTTCCGCCTTAGAGGAATCGTTCCAGAAATCAGGTGCCTGTGTGATTTTTTCCTTTTCTGCAACCTCTTTTCTCAGATTATCAATGTCAAAGATGCCTCCTTAAAGCATCCCGGCGTTTGACTAACCCGTTTACTTGTTCCTGATTTATCATTTGGTAGTTTTTTTCAACATTAATTAAAAAAAGCGAAATTAAGAAAAATGTACCTTATAGCTAAATCCCCTGTTATTCTTTTTACCGGAATAGAATTTACTGACCAAGAATATTATTGATAACCTGCATAATCTTGTCATTTTCATAACCTTTACTTGAAGCATACCGGTATAGTTTCCCCTTATGTTCAAATTTATTCCCCGCTTTAATACTTCCAAGCTTTTGTCTCATAATTTTTTCAAGCATCTTGATATATTCATCATCAGGAATCATATTAATAGCCTCATTTATAATATATTCAGGTATTTGCTTTGCTTTCATTGCATGGTGTATCTTTATTATACCCCATTGGTTAAGCCGAAACTTTTCCTTAACAAACAGACTGGCATACCTGGTTTCATCAATGAATTTTTCAGCTTCTAAATCCTTTTGTATCCTTTCATGATATGCAGGATTAACACCCCATTGATTCAGTTTTTTTCTTATTCCGGAAATACAGGTTTCTTGTTTACTGCAATAATTCTGAGCTTTACCAAGCGCTGCCAGGTATTTTCTGTTTTGTTGTTCAACAGACATTTTTTTATTTTTTCGTTCCCTTTATCATCCTGTCCTTATTATTGATATCCTTACGAAGAATAATATGGTGATAATTGAATTTTT